>VBAR01000003.1:215488-515488 GCA_005882315.1 Bacteroidota bacterium | reverse complement strand
AACTTTGTCCGCCACTCAGGTCCTGATCAAACCAAACATCGTGGTTCAGCTCTTCAAGGTCACGTACAAAAGAACTAACCTGTTCCTGATCGGATCGACTGTAAGTAATAAAAACTTTCATTGCTGTTAATTTTACTGGTGGTCAATGATGTAGTTTGGAAAAGCTTAGTAAATATAAACTATCTGTTTTTTTATTTCAATACTTCATTAGTAGTACTGAACGAAGCAAAATACACGGAGACTATCTTCTTTTGTGGAGAAATGACAATGTTGTTGCCGAATAGAATTGATGCCGATGAACGGAGCGTCGTCACTGTAGTTAAATAGTAGTATTTCTGCCGACCCAACCCCAAAATTTCCGCTCATTTATAACCTTCTGAATTTGGAGGGTTTCCCTTATTTTTGCTGCCGCTTAAACTTATCAGTTTATGGCAGAAAAAACACAAACCTTAAAGCAAGTGGCAACCCGTTTTTCTAAAGAAACTTATCTCTATTGGTATGAGCTTATGCAGCTCATCCGCCAGTTTGAGCTGATCGCTGAAGAAAAGTATAAAATGGAAGGTAAAATCCGCGGTTTCTTTCATGCCTATATAGGGCAGGAAGCTATTGCTGCTGGATGTATGACAGCCACCAGACCAGAGGATGCTTTTATTACAGCTTACCGTGACCATGGTTTTGCAATTGCAAAAGGTGTATCGGTGAATAGCTGTATGGCTGAACTCTATGGCAAGGCCACCGGTTGTGCAAAAGGTAAAGGTGGTAGTATGCACTTTTTTGGTAAGGATGTGAATTTTTTTGGTGGTCACGGCATTGTGGGTGCACAGATTGGCACCGGAGCCGGACTGGCATTTGCCGAGCAATACAAAGGCACCGATAATGTGGTTCTTTGCTTCTTTGGAGATGGTGCAGCCCGCCAGGGAATTTTGCATGAAACGTTCAATTTGGCCATGTTATGGAAGTTGCCGGTTGTTTTTTTATGCGAGAATAATAACTATGCAATGGGTACTTCAGTAGAACGTACCAGTAACGTAGTTGACATTTATAAACTGGCCGATGCATACGATATGCCGGGTGATGCTGTTGATGGAATGAGCCCGGAAGCTGTGCATGATGGAGTATCGAGAGCAGTGCAAAGAGCAAGAGAGAAGGGCGGTCCTACTTTGCTTGAACTGAAAACCTATCGCTATAAAGGTCACTCAATAAGCGACCCGCAAAAATACCGTAGCAAGGATGAGGTGGAGGAGTATAAGGACAAAGACCCTATACAGATGGTATTGAAAACAATACTCACTAATAACCTGGCATCACAGGCTGATATCGATGCGATCAATGCAAGAGTGGATACGATAGTGGCTGACTCAGTAAAATTTGCTGAAGAAAGCCCATGGCCGGATGACAGCGAAGTGCTGAAAGATGTTTACATGGATGAAAATTATCCTTTCATTACCGACTAAAAACAATTCTTCATTTATAAAAAATAAATTTCAAGATGGCAGATAAGCAAGTTGTGCAGAATATGGATTCCGGTGAACAAATGATTGCAAAAGCAAAAGATTTCTGGGGCAAATACCAGAAACCTATAATGATTGTTTGTGCAGCAATAATATTAATTGGCGGTGGCTGGCTGGTGTATGAAAACTTTTTTAAAGCACCTAAAGAAAAGAAAGCAGCTAATGCAATGTTCAAGGCAGAAGAGTATTACAGAATTGATTCTTTTAAACTGGCGCTGAATGGCGATGGTATAAACGCTGGTTTTCTGAAAGTGATAAGCCAATATGGTGGCACTAAGAATGCTAACCTTGCTTGTTATTACGCCGGGGCTTGTTATATAAGGCTTGATGATAATGCCAACGCAATTAAATACCTGAATAAATTCAGTACAAGTTCTAAGCCTGTAATGCAACGTACTTATAGTTTGCTGGGAGATGCTTATGGAGAAACCGGCAAGTTCCAGGATGCGTATGAAAACTATAAGAAAAGCGCTGCCGCTTTTGAAGAAGACGAAACAAGTGCCGCTGCAGGTTTGTATGCCGCTGCATATACTGCATATAAAAAACTGAACAAACCTAAAGATGCTGTTGAGTTACTTAAAGAAATAAAAGAAAAATTTCCTGCTGCAATTGAATACTCGCAAAAAGTAGATGCCCTGCTTGGTGAGTTGGGAGTTTACAATACAGAAAATTGATATGGCAGATATAGCAAAAAGTAATTTAATGAATACAGGCATCCCTAAAAAAAAGGATGCCTGTATTGTTTTGGTGAAGACCGAGTGGAATGCTGCTGTGGTAGATGAATTGGAAAGAGGATGCAGGAATGAACTGGAAAAGCATGAGGTAAAAAAGATTATTACAATAACAGTTCCCGGGGCATTTGAAATTCCTTTTGCAATAAAAAATCATTGGTTGAATTGCAAAAAGAAAGAAAGACCTGATGCATTCATTGCATTGGGCTGTGTAATAAAAGGCGACACTCCTCATTTTGAGTATGTATGTAACGCCGTAACAGATGGAGTGGTACAATTAAATTTATTGTTACCTGTTCCTACTATATTTGGAGTGCTGACGGTAAATAACGATGAGCAGGCCAAAGAAAGAATAGGAGGAAGGCACGGGCATAAAGGTGAAGAGGCTGCTGTGACAGCACTTAAAATGATTTCAATTGCATGAACGTACAATTATTCATACCATGTTTTGTTGACCAGTTGTATCCGCAGACAGCATTTAATATGATAAAAGTGCTGGAAAAAACAGGTTGTACCGTTACTTATAATACGAAACAAACCTGTTGTGGACAACCTGCATTCAACGCCGGATTTTGGGATGAAGCGAAAGCAGTATGTGGCAAATTTGTAAAAGACTTTAAAGGCAGTGATTACATCGTAGCACCCAGTGCAAGCTGTGTTGGATTTGTAAAAAACTATTACAGTAAACTGCTCGACAACTCATCGTTGCATCATGAAATGGTTGATGTAGGCAAAAGGATCTATGAGTTCTCCGAGTTTATGATACATGTGCTACAGATAGAAAATGTAGGTGCTGTATTAAATGGTAAAGCTACTTATCATGATTCGTGTGCAGGTCTGCGTGAATGCAAAATAAAAACAGAGCCGAGAAAATTACTTTCGCATGTAAAAGGACTTGAACTAAGTGAAATGAATGATGTGGAAACCTGTTGTGGATTTGGCGGAACATTTGCTGTAAAGTTTGAGCCGATCTCCATTGCGATGGGTGAACAGAAAGTTGAAAATGCATTAGCAACAGGGGCTGACTATATTATTTCCACCGATGTTTCCTGCCTCATGCATCTTGAAGGCTATATCAAAAACAAAAACCACAAGATCAAAACCATGCATATTGCCGATGTACTGGCTAATGGCTGGTAAAAACAATCCCGCCATTTGCGGGACTGCTTCAGAAATCTTCAAGAGGGATAAATTTATTTTGGCATCAATACGCCGTCGATTACATGTATCACACCGTTTTTCTGGTTCACATCTTTGATAGTTATTTTCGCCATTCCGCCTTTTTCATCTTTCAGCATCACATCATTTCCATTCATCATGATCCAGAGTTTACCACCGGCAACCGTAGTTACTTCAGCAGTACCATTACCGGCTTTTATCATTTTAGCAATTGACTTCGAATCCCATTTTCCGGCAACAACATGATAGGTAAGAATACCAGCCAGCATTGATTTGTTTTCAGGTTTCAGTAAATTTTCAACAGTACCGGCAGGTAATTTGTCAAATGCACTATTTACAGGTGCGAATACGGTAAACGGGCCATCAGATTTCAATGTTTCTACCAGGTCAGCAGCTTTTACAGCGGCAACGAGTGTAGTATGATCTTTTGAGTTAACGGCATTCTCTACAATATTTTTACTAGAGTACATCGCTGCACCGCCTACTTCAACAGTTTTTTCTTTTTCCATCTGTGCAAATGAAGCAGAGGAAAAAACAAGTGACAGGATCGCCAATGGCAATAATTTCAGCATTTTCATAACGAATAATTTTTTAATTTTTGAAATTGAGATACTATACTTACGTAACACCGGATTCTTTAGATTTGTGAACTAAAAAAAATCATATGGCATACTGGCTTGTAAAATCTGAACCTTCTGCTTATAGTTGGGATCAACTTGTAACTGATAAGCAAACCGCATGGACGGGTGTCCGCAACTATGCGGCAAGAGGACATTTGAAAGCAATGAAAAAAGGAGATGAGGTTTTATTTTATCATAGCAATGAAGGACTGGATATAGTTGGTATTGCCAAAGTTGTAAAAGAGTTTTACCAGGACCCAACAATAGATGATGATCGTTGGGTAGCAGTAGATCTGAAAGCGCATAAGAAATTAAAAAATCCTGTCCCGCTGGATATAATTAAAAAAGATAAGCGTCTTGCAAATATGGCGCTGGTTCGTCTAGGTCGTCTTTCCTGTCAGCCTGTAACGGATGATGAATGGAAAATAATAATGGAATTGGCAGGGGAGAAGTAAGCTGGTTTCTGGATGCTTGTTGCTGGTTAGTAGTCTATCGGTATACAACCCATACTTTTTTATTTTACAGTTTTATATTCTACATTTTACATTTTCCTGAAGGTTACCTTTTTTCAGTTTCTGGTATCAACGCAGAATGATGCTTATGCAATTTTCTTTTTGCAGCATCTAATTATCAAATCATTTAAGCATCGCCATGAAAATTTTTATTACCGCTTTAGCGGCACTAATTCTGTTTGCCTGCAAATCAAAAACCGATAAATCTGCGATGGCCATACAGCAACTGGACAGAGAGGTTAATAAAGGTGAAGAAAAAAAGCAGCAGTTGGCAGGGTTTACAGATTCTGCCACAAGTAACTTCTTCCAGGTTTCAGATAAAAAATCAGATGATCAAGAGAAACAAAAAAAGCAAACTCAGCCCGTGCCTAAAATAGACTGGGACAAAAAGATAATCAAAACGGCAAACCTTAATCTCGAAGTAAAGAAGTACAATGATTTTTACAGATCTATCAGGGAAAAAGTAACACAGTTGGGCGGTTATGTCGCCCAGGAACAGCAAACACAAACCGAGTATAAGTTGGAGAATACATTGGTAGTAAAAGTTCCGGTTGACCAGTTTGATAATGCTTTATCGCTTGTTACAACCGGTGTTGAAAAGATCAATGAAAAGAGAATCAGTTCAGAAGATGTAACTGCTGAAGTTGTAGATACAAAATCGAGAATAGAAGCCAAACGGCAAATACGTTTGAAATATCTTGATCTGCTAAAGCAGGCAAAGAATATGGAAGAGATCCTCAATGTGCAATCTGAGATCAATGATGTACAGGAAGATATTGAATCAGCGTCTGGCCGTGTAAATTATCTTACACACTCAGCCTCTTACAGTACCATTAATCTTACTTTTTATGTAATACTGAATGCCACTGCAGTCAATAATGATAAACCTTCTTTCTCTACTCGTATCAGCAGTGCTTTTTCTTCAGGCTGGAGTTGGGTAGGTGAGTTGTTTGTTGGACTGATCTCCATCTGGCCTTTATTGCTTTTAATTCTGACCCTTGTTATTATTTACAAAAGAGTTAAGCCTGTGAAAATAAAGTCAGCGTAATAAGCATGCCATCTGCTGTAGCGGATGGTATTTTTTGTTCAATTATCTTTGACCAATGAGCAAAAAGAAACTCGTTGTTCTTACCGGTGCCGGCATTAGTGCTGAAAGTGGATTAAAAACATTTCGTGACAGTGACGGTTTGTGGGAAGGTTATAATATAGAAGATGTTGCCACACCCCGTGCATGGAGAAAAGACCCGCAATTGGTTTTGGAATTTTATAATTACAGACGTAAAAATGTGATGGGTGCACAACCCAATGCTGCGCATAGCGGTTTAGCAGAGTTGGAAAAACATTTTGACGTCACTATCATAACTCAAAATATAGATGACCTGCATGAAAGAGCTGGTTCAACAAATGTCATGCACCTGCATGGTGAGATATTTAAAATGCGTAGTGAAAAAAACGAATCACTGATCTATGAAATAAGGGATGATATTAAGATCGGGGATAGGGCAGGAGATGGGGAACAGCTCAGGCCACATATTGTCTGGTTTGAAGAACCGGTGCCGATGATCGAAAAAGCTGTACCCGTTGTTCATAGTGCTGATGTTTTTGTTGTGGTAGGTACATCATTGGTTGTGTATCCGGCAGCAGGATTGGTAAACTATGCACCATGGGAAATTCCAAAGTATATTGTTGACAAACGAATTCCTTATACATCTGATATTGAGAACCTCGTTGCAATTGAGAAACCAGCAACAGAAGGTGTGAAGGAATTAATTGAGAAGCTAATCGGTTGATCAATTCCCTTCTTCATGAAACCGGATGCCATGTTCTTCCAATTCTTTAAGAACAGGCTCGTAAATTTCTTTATGTGTTGGTATATGTAAGCCTTTCAGGTTTATTTTACCATTTAAAATCAATTTAGCGGCAATGCCTAATGGTAAGCCAACAGTCTTTGCCATTGCTGTTCTTAAATTATCATCACCTTTTACAATTAAAGTACTGCTGACTCCTGACTTCTTACTCCCAACTCCAAACTCCAATTCATGCATCATCACTATCATATCCTTGTCATCTTTATCCAAAACCAGTTTTCTCTCCATAGCAAACTGCAATACATCCACAGCGCTGCATAAACCTTTATTGATAATTGTTTCCTGGTCATCCAATCCAAGAAAAAATAATTGTTTGAGTGTGAGGTTGGCTTCATGCATTTTTGCTGCAACATAAGCGGCACTTCGGTTCTTCACATCATCTACTTCTATATCTTGAATATTGCCTTTTTCATCAGCAGTCATAAAGTTTCCAGGTGCTTCTATTCCTTCTTTCTCTGCTTCTTCTTCCGCTTCCATCAGCTTCATAAGGTTTTCCAGCATAGATTTGGTTTCGGTGAACCGTTCAGTCAGTTTCTGACTCAACCATTCTCCAAAACCATTCTTATCCATATGCTCTTTAAAAACTTCGTATAATGTTTTGCCGTTTGTTTCATATTGCTGCGTCTCATCTGTCAGCTTTAGTTCAATTACATTATTCCAACCATACATAAAATCAGGATAACGCAAAGTCGTGCGGATAAATGTCTGCGCATTCTCTAAACCATACAGCGGCATATAGCTCAAAGAATCACGGTTCGGATAATAACTCAGCCGACCGATCTCCGGAAACTCAATAGCCTTTTCAGGATTAAACAGTTCTTCATATTTCAAATGAACATCTTTGCTATTCTCCTTGTAATGTGCGCCGGCTTTTCCTGCTAGCGCAACATTTCTTGCGTTCCAGCTTATTTTATAATGCCACGGATTGTCATCACTCTCCGGCGCAACCAATCCGCCGCAATGTGATTTGAATGAAGTGATCTTTCCGCCAGCTTCATGTATCTCATCGATCATTTTCATGGCACTCATATGATCGATACCGGGATCAAGCCCCATTTCACATAAAAACAACAACCCTTTATTTTCAATTTCAGATCTCAGTTTTTTTATTTCTTCATCAACATAAGACGCTGTCAATAAATTTTTACCCAACTCAACACAGGTCTTTGCTGCAATAGTATGCAGGGCAGGAGGGAGCAATGAAATAACAATATCAGCCGATGAAATGTATTCTTTCCTTTTTGTCTCATCATTTATATCGAAGCTGATGGCTTCTGCAAAAGGAGAGTCACCGGTTTTTGATTTCGCCAGGTTGATATCAGCATCTACAACAATCAGCTTCCAGATTTCTTTTTCGGCTTCTTTGAGCAGGTAATCGATCAAAACAGTGGCCGAGCGGCCGGCTCCAAACAGTAATATCTTTTTCAAATCCCGGATTTTGGGGCTAAAATAAGCCATCGGCCAGAACCCTTTTGTGATTTTTTTGGCAGCACTTGTGTAAAAAGCCGGCTCTTCTCATCTAACTGTCAAATCCTGTTTATGCGGACAATCTACTCCCTGCTTTTTACCGGCATTTTTCTATTAGTAACAATAATTTCCTTTGCCCAGGAAATTCGTGGTAAAGTGATAGCCGAAGGTGGTTTTGCCGCTTCTGCTGTTACAGTAAAGTTTAAAGACAAGAGCAATGCAGTTATCACAAAACCTGATGGCAGTTTTAAGATCATTGCTAAAAAATTGCCTGATACGCTTTATTTCAGTGGCGTTGGTTTTGAACCTTATAAAGTAGCAATAACAGAAGAGACATTAAAGGACCCAAGTTTTGAAATTGTATTGCTCAATACCCGTAAATCTTTAAATGAAGTGGTGGTAACAACAGCACTTGGCGCAAAAAGAAGCTCTAAAGAACTTGGGTATTCTACTTCCACAGTTGGCTCGGGTTATGCTGATTTAAGTAAACCAGCTCCCAGGGGTGAACTTGAATATGCATTAGAAGGAAAAGTAGCCGGAGTAACTGTTTATGGGTATGATGCATCATCACCCAGTACCCCAATACGAATCAGAGGTTCATCTTCTTTTAGAAGTGATGAAGCAATTGTATTAGGCAATAAAAAAATCGGGATCACCGATACAACTATTTATGATAAAGCCGCACCCTATGCAAACATTCTTACTGCAGGAGAAGTAAATGATTTTTACAAATGGAAGATGTGGGAAGATTATACAGAGTCTGAATTTAAACTCTGGAGTGATCACTGGAAAATAAACCCGAAGAAAAGAATTACTGTTCAACTGGTGAATAATAATCATGCACCCGTGATCGGAGAAAAAGTAGAATTGATAGACGAGACAACCGGTAGAGTAATATGGACTGCAATAACTGATAATACAGGCAAGGCAGAACTCTGGGGAGATATTGATGTAAAAAATACTGAGCAAAAATTGAAACTTGTTGCTGCAGGAACTAAAGACTTAAAGAATCCCGGCTTTTTTCAAAATGGTATCAACACAATGCAGGTCAAAAAACCTTGTTTTGTTTCTGATAAAATAGATATCGCTTTTGCAGTGGATGCTACAGGCAGTATGAGTGATGAAATTGAGTTTTTAAAATTAGAACTGGAAGATGTGATACGGAAAACATTTGAGCAGAATAAAGATCTAAACCTGAATGTGGGTTCTGTGTTTTATCGTGATTTAAATGATGAATATCTGACAAAACATATTGAATTAAAAAATGACCTGCTTAAGTTACTCAATTTTGTAAAACTGCAAAAAGCTAGTGGTGGTGGTGATCATCCTGAAGCTGTGAATGATGCTTTACGTGTTGCGATTGACAGCCTGCAATGGCGGGAAGATGCCCGGAGCCGGATCTTATTTTTAATAATGGATGCGCCGCCGCATGATTATGCGAAAGACGAAATGATGATACTAATTGCAAAGGCAGCTGCTAAAGGAATACGGATCGTTCCTATTGCATGCAGTGGTACTAATAAATCTACCGAGTACCTGATGCGCTGTATGGCATTAGCTACAAACGGCACTTATTTATTTCTTACAGATAACAGTGGGATAGGCCTGCCACATATTAAGCCAACAACGGATACTTATGATGTTGAACTACTGAACAGTTTATTACAAAGAGTGATCAAACAAATGATTGCGGCTCCAGCCTGTGCCGATTCAAAAACAGAACAGCAAGTGTTTATAAAAACGGATAATCCGGAGAAAGTAAAAATTTATCCTAACCCTACAAGCGGCAATTTTAAAATTGAAAGTAATAAAGCAATAAAGGAAATTTATATAGCTGATTTTAATGGAAAGATCCTGCAACGTTTATCAGTGAATGATAAAGACAGGATATGGAATGTGAATATCGGGGCTTATGCCAACTCAACTTACCTGGTAAAATATATTACAAGTGATAATAAATGGGGCGCCGAAAAGGTTGTACTGATACATTAGAAAAAAGGGGCAAGTTTACTTGCCCTTTTTTTTAATTACAATTCTTTTACATCGAGTATCCTGTAAAAATCCCTGTCAAAGATTTTAAAGTAGAGCCATGAAGGATACCAATTATAATAAGGCCAGATTTTTTTCAGTGAATTCTGTTCAGTTGTGTAAGCCTGCATAGATTCTTTTTTCTTCCGGGCATAAGGATAAATATTTACCTGTACATCTGGTAGGGGTGGCCCGCTGCATTGATATACTTTTTTAGCTTCATTGTAAACAGGCATATCTTTCATTACATTATTTGCCAGCGAAGGTGGAAACACAGGTTGATAAATTTTTTTAACTGAAAACCCCGAATCGTTTTTATGATCTTTGCAATACTTTACAACAAGCTGGCTGATCAAAGTATGGTCAGGATGTCCGTAACCTCCCATGATATTATCCAATGTAAAGATCACAGAAGGTTTGAATTTATTTATAAAGTCAGCTATATAACCGGTTAAAGAATCGGTTTTATAATTCTCATTGAATTTACTGTAAGGCATCGGCATATAAGATTTTTCAGTCTCCATATCATTCCTGAAATTGAAATCGACAGGGTGAACTGAGTGCAAGCCTTGAATTTCTCCAACTTTCTCCAATGATTTTTTACGGATCGGGTTTTTAGCGCTGTCTTTTTTAAAATACAAACCACCTTGCTGGTAAAAACACATTTCTGAAATTTCCCAATCATCATCGCATAACATGCTAATGGTGCCGGAACTGCCCACCATATCATCATCATGAGCAACTATGATAAGTGCTGTTTTATTTGTTTCGGTTTTTAAATAACTGTCTTCGGGATACGTTTCTTTAGCGGATAATGTAGTGAGATAATAAAGATGTGCGCCAATGCAAATTATAAAAAGTAATGAGAGTGTGAATACAATTCTGCGGAATCGTTTCATGTTGGTGGTGGTTTAGGTGACTATAAAATGATAAAATGCTTTGCTGGTTGTTATAATCCTGCCATAACGTTTTTAAATTCTTTCGACTCAACTCTCACAACTTTATAAACTACTTTCATTCCACGGTTTGTATCCGGCATACGAATGGTAACTGTACCATTCGGAGCTACTGATCTGAATTGAACAGATTCAGTCTTAAATGTTTCCTGGTTGGCTTTCAGGTATTCTACTTCTACTGTTACATAATCCAGTATATATTTTGAATCATTCCAAACGGTCAGTTCAAGATTGCGTATCCCTCCTAAAGCAACAACATGGTAAGCATTAGTCTTTACATTCACATAACTGGCAATATTTACTTTGGGTTCTTCATTGGATTCTTCTTTTTCATAACTCTCTGCAGGATTTGAAACTCCGTTGCCCTGTCTTGTTTTTCTTGTTCTTTCGCCTGTAGATGCATTTATATCCACACCCGGAGCTGATCCTGTTATTACCGGTTCATCTTTTTCTACTGCTGGTTTTTGTTTGGTCATCACAGCTTTTTTGTTTTCAACGGGTATTTGCCTTTGATCATTTTCATCATCCTTAAATGTTACTGGCTGTTGAACCTGTTTCTGTTTTGGGATCAGCGGTTTGATGTTGCCTCGTGACTGTCTTTCTGCTGCTGCTGTTTCGTTTGTGACTTCTTCATTATTATTTGCCTGTATTTCTTCAGAGGCTGTTTCATCTTTTTGCTGAACTGTAGATGTTGTTGCAAGTTCATTGTTTTTAGATCCCGGTTTAATGGCAAAACCAATCAATACACCTACTGATACAATTGCAACAATTACAGCAGCTTTCTTTAAATTTTCAGTGATAAGCTTTTTTTGAAAGGATTGTTTTTTTCTTTCTTGCAGTTTCTGCACATACATTTCCTTTATCTCATCAAGTGGTTGTTCATAATTTGTTTTCATCCGAATTGGTTCTTCACGGGTATCGGGAGGAGTTGGGTAGGACTGGACATTAAAAACGGGTTCATCTCTTTTTGTTGGCGCTGATTGCAAAGGCAGCGTAACGTAAACTGATTTTTTCCTGATAGTTTCTTTTGGAATTGTTTCTTCAATCCTGGCAGTCTCTTCAGGAAAAACAATATCGGGCATGTTATTGCTTTGCTTTGGCATGTATTTGTAATCAGGGTTTACAGCATGAAGCTGTTGTTCATCGGGAAAAACGATCTCGGGTGTTTCTTTTCTTTCAGCGATCGTTCTCACAATAGCAGGCTGAGCTATAATTTTTTCTTGGGGGAAATTTATTTCAACCTCTTCTTTCTTTTCACCGGGCTTTTTATAAAACCGGTCGTAAGGCTGCTCTTCCACAACGATGCAATAGGGCTTGAGTTCAGGTACCTCACTCGGGTATCGCCAGGCGGCACTTTTGCCTTCTACCCAAACAAGGTCATAAGCTTTCAATCCCAATTGGATTAAATGTTGCAACGAAAGCGGCCCTTGCTGCTTATTGTTGCGGAGCAGGAGATAATTTGCCATAACAGTTCTGTTTCACCGGTTAGTAACGTAAAATTCATGCCCGGTAATGTAAAAGGCTTGTTATAAAAATGATAATCACAATATTTCCCGCCTGCACGATAATTGATAAATATGGTCGGCAGGCAACATCACTCTATCTTTGTTGCTTCTATAAAAACGGTTTAAATCATAAACTTTAGTTATGAAAAGAATCATTTTCGTCATTCTGTTAACAACAGCCGCAAATTTTTCCAATGCACAGAATTTTGTGGTGGGTTTAAAGGGTGGTGGCAATGTCAGCAATTTTACCGGAGGTGATTTTGATGCGGTGAAAAAGAAATCATTGGTCGGTATTCATGCCGGGGGCTATATGAAGTTCAGGTTTTCAGAATTTGTGTTGCAGCCGGAAGTAATGGTATCGACACAGGGAGCGAGGATCGACAGTATAAATGCTAGCTATGACTGGAAAATAACTTATATAAACGTTCCCATAATGTTGCAATACAATTTCGATGGAGGATTTTATATAGAAGCAGGTCCGCAGTTTGGCTTTTCAACGGACCAGGATTTTGCCAACAGTACCATTGAGGATTTTGCAAATGACCTTGATTTTTCAGCTGCTATTGGATTAGGTATACATAATAAAAAATCAGGACTGGGTTTAGGTGCCCGCTATATGGCCGGGTTAAGTAAGGTTGGGGAATTCACACCTTCTAGTGGAGTTAATCCTGATTTTAAGAATTCCGTACTCCAGTTCAGCCTCTATATTCCCCTGACTCCGGGTAAATAAAAAAGCAATAAAAATAGTAATGATAAAGCTGTCTATGCGGGCAGCTTTTTTGTTTTAGCAGAGCCTAAAATCAGGGTTGAAAAATCGGGTTGATCTTAATTAACAATGGTGGAAAAACAGTCCAAAAATACCCTTAAAAAACACTCTTATTTATCAGGTTTATAGGGTAGGAAAAGTTAGATTTGCCAGCCCTTTAAACGGGTGAAATTTATTCAAAAAATCAAGGCTTAAACGACCTCGAAACCTCTCTGAAAAACGCTTGCTTCATCACTGCTAGTTCATGGCTTGATAAGTTAAGCGGAGCAAATCTTCCACTGGAAGATTTGAATGCAACAGAAGTTCAATCGGAGTTATAAAAGCCGGTTCCAAAAAAAGACTATAACCAAGAATGGAAGAGAATCTGAATCCGCTAGAGACGAGTGATAATAACCGCATTATTCCTGTCAACATCGAGGAGCAAATGAAATCTGCTTACATCGATTATTCAATGTCGGTGATAGTTGGCCGTGCATTGCCTGATGTAAGAGATGGGTTAAAGCCTGTTCATCGACGCATTTTATATGCGATGAATGAATTAGGTATTCGTTCCAACAGGCCTTTTAAAAAATCGGCTCGTATAGTCGGAGAGGTGTTAGGTAAGTATCACCCCCATGGAGATACAGCCGTGTATGATGCAATGGTGCGTATGGCGCAGGATTGGAATATGCGTTATACGTTGATCGATCACCAGGGAAATTTTGGTAACCAGGATGGCGATGGCCCGGCCGCCATGCGATATACAGAAGCAAGACTGCAAAGACTTGCTGAATATATGCTGGAAGACCTGGATAAAGAGACAGTGGATTTCCAACTGAACTTTGATGATTCTGAAAAAGAACCTACGATACTTCCTACACGTATTCCTCAATTGCTGATAAATGGATCAAGTGGTATAGCAGTTGGTATGGCAACGAATATGATGCCGCATAATTTGAGTGAAACGATCGATGGCTGTATTGCGTTTATCGAAAACCGCAATATCAGTATTGAAGAATTGATGCAGCATGTAAAGGCGCCGGATTTTCCTACAGGTGGAATTATTTATGGAATGGAAGGTGTAAAAGCCGGGATGCATTTAGGTCGTGGCAGGGTAGTAGTTCGTGGTAGGTTGAACATAGATACAAAACCCAGCGGCCGTGAGCAGATCGTCATTACGGAAGTTCCTTACCAGGTAAATCGTGATACACTTACAAACAGGATCGGTGAATTGGTAAATGAAAAAATAGTAGAAGGAATTTCACATGTAAATAATGAATCGAATAACAAGGAAGGAACAAGGATCGTAATTGACCTGAAACGTGATGCAATTGCAAATGTTATCATCAACCAGTTATATAAGCTTACCGATCTGCAAACTTCATACGGTATCAATAATGTTGCGATCGTAAGAGGAAGGCCAAGGACACTTAACCTGAAAGATCTTATTACGGAGTTTGTTGAGTTCCGTCATGAAATAGTTATTAAAAGAGCACAGTATGAATTAAGAGAAGCAGAAAAGAAAGCACATCTACTGCAAGGTTATTTGATCGCATTAGATCATTTGGATGAAGTGATCGCTTTGATTCGCAGTTCTGCTACACCTGACATAGCTAAATTGGCATTGATAAATGCCGGTTGGGGGTTAGATGAGATACAGGCAAAAGCAATTCTTGAATTAAGACTGCAACGTCTTACAGGAATGGAAAGAGAAAAGATCAAGAATGAATATGATGAGTTGATGAAATTTATCGGTGAATTGAAAGACCTGCTTTCTGATGAAGGCAAACGTTTTGAACTGATCAAAACAGAACTGCTCGAGATAAAAGATAAATATGGTGATGAAAGAAAAACAGAGATCACTTACCTGGATGATGAAGTAAAAATAAAAGACCTGATCAAGGAAGAAGATGTAGTGATCACTATTTCACATCTTGGATATATTAAGAGAACTTCTGCAACGGAATATCGTTCGCAGCGCAGGGGTGGACGTGGAGTTATCGGCGGACGTACAAGAGATGAAGATTATATCGAACATATTTTTGTAGCATCTACGCATCACACCATGCTTTTCTTTACAGAAAAAGGAAGAGTGTACTGGCTGAACGTATATGAAATACCTGAAGGAGAAAAGACAGGAAAGGGAAGGGCTATTCAGAACATGATACAACTTCCACCAGATGATAAAGTAAAAGCGATCATCGATGTGAAGGACCTGAAAGATGAAGATTTTGTGAACAGTCATAATATCGTTTTGTGTACCAAGAAAGGTATCATCAAGAAAACGGCACTCGAAGATTTCAGTCGCCCAAGACAAACGGGTGTGAATGCAATTACGATCAATGAAGGTGATGAATTACTGGAAGCAAAGCTTACAGATGGTAAAAGCGAAATAATGATGGCGGTAAAGAGTGGCCGTGCTATTCGTTTTAATGAAGATAAAGTAAGACCAACAGGTCGCGGCGCAATTGGTGTGGCAGGTATAGAAGCTGATGAACCGGGTGATGAAGTTGTTGGTATGATTTGTGTAAATTCGGATGAGTTATCATCTAAAACTGTATTGGTAGTAAGTGAAAAAGGCTTTGGTAAAAAGACAGCAATTGAAGAATACCGGATGACCAACCGTGGTGGAAAAGGGGTAAAGACCATCAATGTAACAGATAAAACAGGTACTTTAGTTGGCATAATGGATGTAGCTGTAAATGAGGACTTGATGATCACCTGCATCAGCGGCGTTACCATCCGGATGCCGGTAAAAGATATCAGCGAACAGGGAAGGGCTACGCAAGGTGTAAAACTGATAAGATTAGATGATGGAGACCAAATAGCTGCGATCACCAAATTAGATGATGGGACTGTTGAGGAAAATGGCAACTTAAATGATAATCCGGAAAATTTTAACGGTACCAACGCAACTGATGCGGCACCCGAATCATCAGGAGAAACAGAGTAATTAATTAAACATAAAAAATACAACAATGCGTAAACTCTTATTAGTAGTTGTTTGTGGATTAGTGGGTACAGGTTTATTTGCACAAAGCATAGAAGATGTACAAAAAACATGGCTGCTGGGACAGGTAAAAAAAGCAAAAGAAGAAGTTGACAAGGGTATGAATAATGCAAAATTTAGTGCAAAGGCAGAAGCATGGCTTTTGAAAGCATCTATATATTCAGCACTGGCAGGTGATAAAGATATGGCTGCACAATCAGATGCGCTGATGCAGGAAGCCGTGAATGCATTTAATACCTATAAGCAGAAAGACCCGGAATTTAAAATACTAAAAGGAGAGAACTCATTATACTCAGGCACACCGGGCAATATCTACACTGCTTATTTTAATAATGGTATTGCAGGGTACAATAAAAAAGACTGGGCTGCTGCGGCTAAGCAGTTTAAACTGGCTGTTGAAATGTCTGATTTTTTAATTGCACAGAAAATGATTGCCATACCTGTTGACACCAATGCTTTGTTACTGGCTGGTGCAAGTTCACAAAATGCGGAAAACGGGGATGATGCCGTAAAATACTATTCAAGATTGGCTGATATAAAAGTAGCTGGAGAAGAGAACGAGTTTATTTATCCTTACATGGTAGAACATTATATGAAGAAAGGAGATGTTGCAAATAGGGATAAATACCTCGCTATCGGACGCCAGCTTTATCCAAAGAACCCTTACTGGTGTAATATTCCATTAATAGAAGCCGGTGAGGATACGCTGAAAATTATGGATGCTTATGAGAAGATGATCACCAGTGACTGTGCAGATAATATAACTTACTATGAGTATGCACGGGAGATCTATAACTATATACATTTCGGCAAATCAAAACCCCAGGATCCTGCAAAATATGAAAAGAGGATGATCGAAGTATTGAAGAAATCAATCGAATTGAAATCAACACCCGAAGCAAACCTGCTCATGTGTCGTATTCATTATTTCCCTATCAATGATCTGATTGAAGAATATAATAATACAAAAGGCACCAAACCAGAGGATGTAAAGAAAAGAGCGGATATAAATGCAAAGCTGAATGCGAAGTATGATGAAATGATCCCTTATGCAAATGCAGCATATGAAATATATGATGCTAAAGCAACCCTGAAGGGTGGTGAGAAGGCCAATTTCAAGATCGTTACCAATATGATACTTGAATACTGGACCAATAAAAAAGATAAAGAGAAAGCAAAGAAATACGAAGATCGAATGAAAGCGATAGAGTAAGAAATTTAAAAGCCGGGTTGAAAGACCCGGTTTTTTTTGTACATATTATAGCGAGCTTACAAAGATGAGATGAGCGAAAGTTCGTAGATAACTTCGATTGGCTTAGCCGCCGTGTTGTGTTGCCGATGATAACTGAGAATAAATCTGGGGATGAGACAATTTTAAACGAAGCGAAACTTCGTTTTCCAGAGACAAAAGAGGGGGAGTAATTTTATTGAAATATTCGATTATGGCGGTAGCTATTTCAACTCTTGTGTATTTTATTGGAGAATAATATTGAACAATATCTCCTTCAACAACATCCCAAATCTCAAAATCATTTAACTTTTCATCAATCCAGTATATAGCACAATGTGCAATTTGATTTCTAATCACCAAAAAACCTTCAAGGGTAGTAAACAGGTTTTGATATTCTGCCAACAAATCCGAATGGTGCAATTTTAATACCTCTTTGACACGATTAATCTTACTGCTAAATGTTAGGTTTTTAATTTTTAAAGAAGGTGATTTTGGGTTTTCATAGTGTTCGCCGTTACTAAAATAAATTATTCTCATCAACACGACTTCAATGTTAACCGATACTGTTAACACTGTACCCCTTAAAGTAATTTCAGTTTCGTGTTGCTTTTGAATGCCTATAGGAGTTTTTATTGTATTTTTTTTCATGAACAGTCGTTTTATCCAAGATAAAATCTTTTTAAACACAATCTTGATTTTGATCCTATAAGATATGCAAACCTTTTGCAATAGGGCAGACCCGAAGTGCTCACGCCATACCACGCATTATTCTCTAAGAATGCTATTTAACATAAGATGTATTATAAGAAAACCGCATAAGTCATTTTTTTAGTTCACCCGTAAGATAGCGAAATGATAAAATTTGATTTATGTAAAATCATTTCGCTATCTTACGGGTGAAAAGGAATGCGGTTTGTCTTATAATCGACATTATGTGAAATAGCGAGCCTACGCTGCCCCACGCACAAAGAACATTCACTATGATTAAAAAATTGCCTATATTAGAAATACCCGAACTTGATTTAACCTCACTTGAAAATATGCAATCAATACCTGAGCAGATAAAATTATTGAACGATAAAATAATTCAGCTATATGCAATCAGTTTAGCGTTGCGTGATTGCTTGCATGATGAGGATGTTGATTTATACAACGCCTCATATCAGAAACACTTTTCTGCGCTTCAGCTAACTGTTGCTCCATCCAAAGACGATGAAATTCACTAACCCTACGCTTCTTCCCATAGCGCAATCGTTTATTAAAAAACTTAACGATTGCTTTCGCTAAGTAACATAACGCACTATTATAAGAAAAATCAAAAGCTCGTTTTCGCAAGCCTGCGTAAATTAACATAACATCCTATATTAGACTTTTCAATGAAACTCCGTGATACTATATTAAAGGAACATAACAAGGTGCATTGTACAAAAATTGTCAATTGGGTCGGCAGCGATCAAAAACGGTTTGATGAATTGTTTGACTTATTTTTAAATGATGAATACAGGGTCGTACAACGAGCTGGATGGCCATTAGGTTATTGTGTAATTGCACACCCGGAGTTTATTAAAAATAAATTTGGCAAACTGCTGAAGAATTTAAAGAAAACCGGCCTTCACGATGCGGTAAAAAGAAATACGGTTCGGTTGCTGCAGGACCTTGCCTGCCGGCAGGCAGGTATTTCAATCCCGGAGAAATACCAGGGCGAAGTAATGAATCTCTGCTTTGATTATATTATTTCGCCAACCGAAAAACCGGCTGTAAAAGCATTTTCACTTACTGTGCTGGAAAATCTTTCAAAAATCTATCCTGAGATCAAACAGGAACTGAAAACAGTTATTGAAGATCGCTGGGATTATGAAACTATGGCTTTTAAATCCCGTGCCCGAAAGATCTTAAAGAAAATAAACGGCTGAGTTATCCTGATTATTTTTTCCTGTTTTTAAATATCAGCCGCAGGCTCTGGTCATAGGTAAAATAACTGTACAACCAGTTACAGAAAACAAAGAACCTGTTTTTAACTCCCAGTATCAGCATCAGGTGCAATGCCATCCAGATAAGCCATGCGATAAATCCACCAAAATGTAGTTTAGGTTTAGGAACGTCCACAACAGCAAGATTGCGACCAACAGTTGCCATTGAGCCTTTATCATTATAATTGAATTCTCTCAGCGTTTTTCCTTTCTGCTGTTGTTTAAAATTATAAGCCAGCAGATCGGCTTGTTGTATTGCAACCGGGGCCACCTGGGGTAAACCGGTTTTAAATTTTTCTGTTTCTAAATATGCAAGATCACCAATAGCATAAATATTTTCAAGTCCTTCGATCTTGCAATACTTATCTGTTTTAATTCTATTGCCTCTTGCAATAAGATCGCTATCAATACCCGCAGGAATGTTTCCTTTGATACCGGCGGCCCAGATAACGATCGATGACGGAATAACAGAGCCATCTTTTAATAAAACAGTTGCACCATCATAATCATTTACCAAAACATCAGTCATTACCTGCACTCCCAGTTTTTGTAAATATTTTTTTGATTGCATCGATGATTTTTCACTCATGGCCGCCAATGTCTTTGAAGTACCTTCCAGCAGGTAAATATTCATTTTAGAAAAATCAAGTTCAGGATAATCCTTAGGCAAAACATATTTTTTCATTTCAGCTAATGTACCGGATAGCTCCACCCCTGTTGGTCCGCCGCCGACAATTACGATATTCATCAGCCGGTTTAATTCTTCTTCATTGCCCGCCATAGTTGCATTCTCAAAATTCTGAAGCAAACGATAACGCAACTGCAAAGCCTCTACCGTTGACTTCATTGGTAATGCATTTGCAGCCATCTTTTCATTGCCAAAGAAATTGGTGCTGGCGCCGGTTGCTAAAACCAATACATCATAACTTATATCTTCTGTATCGGTTATTATTTTATTTTCTGAAGAATTTATTGATCTGATCTCCGCCAACCTGAAACGAATATTGCGGCTGTTATGAAAAACTTTACGTAACGGAAATGATATATTGCTTGCATCGAGGCCTGCTGTAGCTACCTGGTAAAATAAAGGTTGAAACTGGTGATGATTGAAACGATCGATCAGTAAGACTTCAAAGCCGGGTTTATTATTGAGTTTACGGGCAAGTCTCAATCCACCGAATCCACCACCCGCTATTACGATTTTCATTGTGTTTGTGTTTACACTACAAATTTACACAATTTTCAATAAATATTGAAAATACTATAAAAAATATTTTTACTTCTAATGGTGCTTATGCCGGATTACTTATGCTATCGGTCATAAATTTATAGACCTTCTGCAGGTGAGGATGTTTTTCCAGCAATAAAAGGTGTTTATTGATGGTCTCAGTATCATTACGGCTTGCCGGTCCTGTTTGAGATTGTGAAGGTGAATTTTCTTTTAAACGGTTCACTGTTTCTTCGATCAATGGCAGGAGTTCCTTAAAATTAAGTCCTTCTTTTTTGCAATAATCTTCTGCCAATGCATAAAGATGATTGGTGAAATTATTAACCAGTACAGCTGCTACATGGAGTTTTTCCCTCTCTCCTTCTTTGACAATTGTTACTTCTCCGGGTGAAATGGATTCTGCTAATTGATTCAAGACTGATCTTGCTTTGTCATCGCTGGCTTCTACGAAAATTGGGATCTCTGGTATTATAGTCATTTCCTTTCGCAGACTTTGTATCGGGTAAAAGACGCCATAGTGAGAAGAAATATTTTTCAACACATCTTTTGAAACAGATGCTGCTGTATGTGCAACTACTTTACCGGGCAATTTGATTTCTGCTGTTACTTTTTCAATAGCATCGTCATTTACCGCAACGATATAAACATCAGCATTAGGATTAACAACGCTTGTATAATTGGTGCTTTCCGTATCCCACTCATAGGCAAGCTGTGACGCAGCTTTTGCATTCCGGCTGAGAACCTGTATTATTTCGTGCCCGGCAGCTTTGAATTTTCTTCCTAATACAGAAGCTACATTACCTGAACCAATAATTACTATTTTCATAAGTGATTTGTAAACTATGGACAAAGTTCACCTTTATTTATCATTAAGTTTGCAAATAATTTCAACCCTCAAAAACTATGGGCCTGGGACAAAAGATTGCGATCGGGTATTACCGTACCAAATTCAAATTGTTGTCGGCTGTTTCAAAACGAAAAGCAGCAGAACTTGCATTTGAACTATTTTCTACTCCCCAGCTACGCTACAAAAAATACTTTCCAAAAATTTTTGATAAAGCTGAAAAACTGGAAATGAAAATTGAGGGTGATACTGTTAAAGGTTATCGGTGGAATAAAGGTGGAGACCGGAAAGTTTTGATAGCACATGGTTTTAATTCTACCGTAGCAAAATTTGACCGCTACATTGTCCCGCTCGTAAAAAAAGGATACGAAGTACTTGCCTTTGATGCACCGGCCCATGGGCGCAGCACAGGCAAACAAATAAATGCAGTATTGTATAAAGAGATGGTGCTGGAGATCATCAGGCAATACGGGCCGGTAGAATCTTTTATGGCACATTCTTTCGGAGGGTTGGCGATCATGCTTGCATTGGAAGAAATTGGACATGATGAAAATTACAGAGTTGTCTTGGTAGCACCTGCAACTGAATCTAAAACTGCTATTGATTTCTTTGTTTCATTTATGAAGCTGGATGATAAAGTAAGAGCAGAATTCGAAAATTATATTTTTGAAATGCGTCAGAAACCGGTTGATTGGTATAGTGTAAGCCGCGCAGTGGAACATGTACATGCAAGTATTTTATGGGTGCATGATGAAGATGATGACCTGACTCCATGGAAAGATGCTAAAAAAGTGCAGGAGAAAAACTATCCACATGTCCGCTTCGTAATTACAAAGGGCCTTGGACATAGGCGTATTTACCGGGATAATAAAGTGAGTAAAGAAATTATAGATTTTTTATAACCTATCTTAGTTTCTGTGCAGTATTTAATCGATCAGCTACATTATCCCAGTTGATGATCTGCAACATTGCATCTACAAAATCAGTTCGCTTGTTTTTGTATTTAAGATAATAGGCATGTTCCCAAACATCCACAACCAATAAAGGAATAACGCCCCATTGTGTAAGCTTCTCATGATTTTCGCATTGAAGGATGGTTAGCTTATCAGAGTAAGGTTGGTAACCAAGAATACCCCAACCATTACCATCTACGTTTTTTGATGTAGCAGATATATATCCTTTCAGCTTATCGTAACTGCCGAAATCTTTTTCAATCCTTTTCATTAATTCACCGGATGGGTCTGCTTTCTTATTAGTCAGGTTGGTCCAGAAAATAGTATGCAGTACATGCGATGAAAAATGATAGGACAATTTCTTTGTCCAGTAATCCACCGTTTCAAGATTATTATCATCCATTGCCTTACGGATTTTTTGTAGATCAGTATTCGCACCTTTCACGGCTCCTCCATGATGAAAGGTGTGATGCAGGTAAACTGTTTCCTCATCCATGTATGGCTCAAGGAAATTTTTATTATAAGGTAAAGGAAGATGCTGGAAATTCCCATTCGCATCAGTGAGTTTATCCAGGCCATTTTCATCGTAGTGCTGTGCCAGGACTGAGTTAGTAGGCAAAATGCTTGTCGCAGCCAACACACCAGATGCAGAAAGAAATTGTTTTCTGTTCATAAAAGCTTTATTTGAAATACCTGTTAAAAGTAGTTCTTAAAACCGAAACTAAGCCTGATTCGTATATTAGGAAATGAGGAAAAATTTTATCACAGTTTGTTTATTACAGCTTATTTTTATTTTCACAGTTCAAAGACTGTTTGCACAAATGAAAAATGATAGTTTAACAATTTTGTCACTCGGCGACTCTTATACTATTGGCGAATTGGTTTTATTGCAAGAGAATTTTCCTTATCAAACAATTCAGTTATTAAGAAATGCAGGTATTGAATTCAAGGCGCCGGAGATCATTGCAAAAACCGGGTGGACAACAGATGAATTGCAAACAGCGATCAACGATCATAATTTTTTACCCAAATATGATTTTGTAACACTATTGATCGGTGTGAATAATCAATATCGCAGCCGGTCAGTTGAAAATTATAAACCTGAATTTGAAAATTTATTGAAGCAAGCTATACAATTTGCAGGAAATGATACCACTCATGTTTTTGTTTTATCAATACCCGATTGGGGAGCTACGCCATTTGCGGAAGGAAGAGATAGAAAACAAATAGCAAAAGAAATTGATGAATATAATGCAGCCAATAAAGCCATTGCTGAAAAATATAAAGTAAGCTATATCGATATTACTTCCGGTACAAGAGAAGTTGCCAATGACCCAACACTGGTTGCCGGAGATGGGTTGCATCCATCAGCAAAAGATTATAAGCGATGGGCGGTAAACCTTGCGGATAAAATTAAATCCTCAGTTCAATAATTATTTTATCTTGCCCGCATGAAAAAATTAGTAGTACTGATCTGCAGTTTTACTGCATTAAACTCATTTGCACAGGAAGTAAAAGTTTCAAAAGATATTAAAAAGGCAATGGACAGGATCGATACCAATACGATCCGTTCGCATATTGCTTATCTCGCCGATGATAAACTGAAAGGCCGGTTGCCCGGGACAGAAGGATATCAAACTGCCGTTGACTATGTGGTTGATCAATTCAAAAAAATTGGAATTATGCCCGGTGGTGATAATGGTGGCTATACTCAAAAACTCATTATCCGCAAATCAATAGTGAATAACAGCTCTGCCGTAGCTGTATTAAAAGATAAAAACGGGAATATTGATTCATTGACTTTCCAGAAAGATTTTACACCGGCACCGCATCCATTAAGCGAAAGTTCTTCGGCAACCGGGCAATTGGTGTTTGCTGGCTACGGTGTTGAAATACCCGGCGGTTATTCTGATTATGCAGGCATTGATGTAAAAGGAAAAATTGTTGTGTTAGTAAGTGGTGCACCGGATGGTTTGATCTCTACATTAACTGCTCATTTTTCAAATGCTGGTAATAAAATGACAACGGCCTTTTCAAAAGGTGCTGAGGGAGTGATCATGGTAAATCTTGCAGGGAGACCTTCTAATAATCCTAATCCAACTTTTCAATCGAATGTGGCATTGAACCCTGATAAGACAATTGTCTATGGCCGCGGGTTTGTTGGTAATTTGAAAATTGTTTTGAATACCACAAAGGGAATGCTCTCCCGTCTTTTTTTTAATTCAGGAAAAAATCTTGACCAGGTTTTAGCTGATATTAAAAAAGGAAAACCATCTTCATTCGATCTACCGTATAGCATTTCTGCTTCTTATAAAACTACACATATTGATTTTGAAAGTTATAATGTAGTAGGAATGATTCCCGGCTCTGACAAAGTTTTAAAGAATGAGTATGTAGTTCATTCTGCTCATCTCGATCATGTGGGAATCGGCAGAGTAGTTGGTGGTGATTCAATTTATAATGGCGCACATGATAATGCTTCTGGTGTAGCTTCATTGCTGGAAATTTCAAGAGTTTATAAATCCTCTGGTGCAAAACCAAAACGTTCTGTTTTGATCGTAATGGTAACAGGTGAAGAAATGGGTTTGATCGGTTCTTCTTATTTCGCAGCAAATCCTACGGTTCCGAAATCATCAATCGTTGCAGATGTAAATACAGATATGCCAACCGTTATCGCTCCACTCCTTGCGGTAGTTCCTTTAGGCGCTGAACATTCAACTATAATGAATCATGTAAAATTTGCTGCAGGTTACCTAGGACTGGATGTGGAGAAAGACCCGGAGCCAAATGAAAACCGGTTTGTACGCAGCGATCAATATAGTTTTGTTATGAATGGAATTCCGGCACTGCATATTAAATATGGTAACAAAACAAATATCCCGGGCTTTGATATGGTTGCGTTTGTAAAAGAATGGCGGGCTAAATACTATCACCAGTCTGCCGATGGATTGGAAGGCGGAATATTTAATTTTACTGCTGCTAAAACTTACGTACAATTAAATTTTCTGATCAGTTATTCAATTGCAATGACAGCCGAACGACCGAAATGGAACGATGGCGACCTGTTTGGAGCCACTACTTCAAAATAATTTTAAAAGCCGTCCCGACAGCGTCGGGACGGCTTTTTTCTTTCATTTTCAGGCTATTGAAAAATTTGGATTAACACTCAAATCATCGTTGGCTGGATAACAGATTTCAAAATTTCGGCTTTCTTGCATTATCATTGCACATCGGCGAGGTGTTTTTGGCTATATAATATTATATGGCAAGTGGCAAGAAGCTAGAGGAAAGTGAGGTAAAGTTGAATAGAATTCAGAACGTACAAGAGTGCGACGCAACAGGCGTCTAATGGATGCACCAAAGCCGGTTACATAACCTATTAAATCAATTATGGCGAAAAACCTATTAATAGTTGAGAGCCCTGCGAAAGCTAAAACCATTGAAAAGATCCTCGGAAGTGATTTTCAGGTAAAAAGCTGTTTTGGCCATATCCGGGATCTGCAAAAAGCCGGAATGGGCATTGATCTTGAAAAAGGATATAAACCTACCTACATAGTTCCGGATGAAAAAATGAAGGTTGTCAACGAGTTAAAGAGTTTGGCGAAAAAAAGCAATGAAGTGTGGTTGGCAACGGATGAGGACCGTGAAGGAGAAGCAATAAGCTGGCATTTATGCGAGGTACTCGGTCTTGACCCCAAAAAAACAAAGCGGATCGTCTTTCATGAAATCACCAAGCCTGCAATTTTAGCTGCGGTTGGAAATCCCCGGACAGTTGATATGAACCTGGTAATGGCGCAACAAGCTCGTCGTGTACTCGACAGAATTGTTGGCTTTGAATTAAGTCCTGTTTTATGGAGAAAGATAAGTATGCGGAATAACCTGAGTGCAGGCCGTGTGCAAAGTGTTGCTGTTCGATTGATCGCTGAACGGGAAAGAGAGATCAATGCATTTAGTGCTACCAGTACTTTTAAGATCGAAGGAGTGTTTACTGCCAAGGATATGTCTGACAGGCCGGTTAATTTTTCTGCTGAAGCAAAAAAACAAAATACGGCTGAGGATGCAGAGCAGTTTTTGAAATCATGCGCCGGCGCTGATTATAAAGTGGTGGATGTAACAGTAAGGCCCGGAAAAAAATCACCTGCTCCCCCATTTACTACTTCAACATTACAACAGGAAGCATCAAGAAAATTAGGATATAGCGTAAGTCGTACCATGTTGCTTGCACAAAAACTGTATGAAAGCGGTAAGATAACTTATATGCGAACAGATAGTGTGAGCCTGAGTAATACTGCACTCGGTGATCTGACCAATACGATCAAAAGCATGTACGGTGAAGAATATCACCAGTTCCGCAAGTTCAAAAACAAAAATGAAAGTGCACAAGAGGCGCATGAAGCTATTCGTCCTACTTATATGGAGAATACAACCATAGAGGATTTTGATTGTAAAAAACTCTATGACCTGATCTGGAAAAGAACAATGGCCTGCCAGATGGCTGATGCAGAAACAGAAAAGACAACTGCGAAAATTGAGATCTCAACCAATAAAGAAGAACTGACTGCAGCAGGTGAAGTATTGAAGTTTGATGGATTCTTAAAAGTATATCGTGAAGATCGTGATGAAGATGACCTGGCAGAAGATGAACAGGAAGGAATGTTGCCACCACTCAATGTAGGACAGCAATTGCCTTTTATTGAAATGAAAGCAACTGAACGTTTCAGTCGTCCTGCACCAAGATATACCGAAGCATCGCTGGTAAAAAAATTAGAAGAGCTGGGTATTGGCCGTCCATCTACATATGCGCCTACTATTTCTACTATTCAGAAAAGAGAGTATGTAGAGAAGCGGGAGAAAGAAGGTGTGAAAAGAGATTACCGTGTATTTCTGTTGAAGAATGATAAAGTGAATATGGTGACGGAAAGTGAAAACACCGGCGCCGAAAAATCGAAGCTGTTTCCTACTGACCTGGGATTGGTAGTTACTGATTTTTTGAAACAGTATTTTGATGATATCATGGATTATGGTTTTACAGCAAGAATTGAAGAAGAGTTTGATGAAGTAGCCGAAGGAAAAATAAAATGGAACAAGATGATCGATGAGTTTTATCTGCCTTTTAAAAAAGATGTAGATAAGACCATTGAAACAGCAGAACGGGCACATGGTGAAAGAGAATTGGGAATGGATCCCGAATCAGGAAAGAGAGTGGTAGCAAGAATGGGCCGCTATGGACCGATGATCCAGATCGGTGAAGCAGATGAAACAGAGAAACCAAAGTTTGCTAAAATACCCAATGGGATGAGTATTGAAACGATCACGTTTGAAGAAGCGATGAAGTTGTTTTCAATACAGGGCGTACTGGGACAATATGAAGAGAAGGATGTATCAGTAGGTGTCGGTCCTTATGGTCCTTATGCAAAATGGGGTGATGAGTATGTTTCTATTCCGAAGGGAACTAATTTACAGGAAGTGGATTTTGAAAGAGCAGTTGGTTTTATCAAACTAAAGCAGATCGCTGATGCACCGATTGCACAATATAATGATAAGCCGGTAACAAAAGGCAAAGGAAGATTTGGCCCTTACATTAAATACGAAGGCATGTTCATTAATGTGCCCCGCCGGTATAATCACGATAACCTGAGTGATGCTGATATAAAAGAACTGGTAGATGCAAAACTAAAGAAAGAAGAAAACCGCTACATACATAACTGGCCCGATGAAAAGATCTCTGTAGAAAATGCAAGATGGGGGCCAATCATCAAGCTGAAGAAGAAACAGATAAAGCTGCCACGTAAAGTGGATCAAAGTAAATACACGGCCGATGAACTAAAGGCAATGAGTATTGATGATGTAAAGAGTCTTATACTATCTATCGACCCGAATGCTTTTGGCAAGAAGAAGGCATCTAAGGCAGCTGCGAAGAAAGCTACAACTCCTGTAAAGAAAAAAGCTGCAAAGAAAAAATAAACTATAAATGATCATTCATAAAAAAGTGAAGGCCCTGTAAAGGGCCTTCGGTTTTTCCCGTTCCAATATTACTATTTAAGTAAGTTTCAACATTTGTTTCTTACTCACTAACCTCAAAGTAGGTATTCGATTTCCACTTACGTTTCACTTATAAAAAGTGACAAAAATTATTCCAGAGGGCTTTCATACCTGGTTGTAGCTTTTTTTTTACAATAAACAGACAGAGCTGATTTCTTTTCTTTACCTTAATGTTTACTTATTTCCTCATCACAACCACCTAAAACACTAAAAATGAAACGCAGAAAATTTATTGAAGACTCAACTTTGATCGCATTAAGCGTTGGAGTATTTGGAAAAATAAAATGGAATGGCCAATCCTATGTAGGCGTCGATCCAACCACAACAGATATTCTCGGACCATTCTACAGACCCGGTGCTCCTTTTAAAACTGATCTTGTACAAGCTGGAACTAAAGGAGAGATAATGCATTTTAGTGGTACCGTTTTCGGAAAAGATGGCAAGGTGCTAAAAGGTGCATTAGTAGAAATATGGCATTGTGATGAGAATGGCGTTTATGATAACACTTCGGATGATTATGTTTATCGTTCTTCTTTTAAAACCGGTGCTGATGGAAAATATAATTTCAAAAGTATCTATCCTGTGCCTTATGCAGCAGGACCAACGCTTATCAGACCTGCTCATATTCACCTGAGGATTTCTGCTGCTGGTGTACAAGACCTGGTAACACAAGTTTATTTCAAAGGTGATAAACATATTGCTGGAGATATAAGTGCAAAAGATCCATCAGCATTGAATCGGATTTTGGACATGACAAAGAATACAAAGAATGAGAAAGTAGTAAAGTTTGATGTTTATCTGAAAGAAGAATACATACTTGAAGCAACAGCTTTCAAAAAAATTGAAGGGTTGTATGAAATGAGTGATAAATCGATGATCGAATTTTATAAAGACGGTGACCAGCTTTTTGCAAAAATAAATGGACAGATAATGGAGGCAATGGATTATAAAGGCGATAATAGTTTTGCAGGAGCTATTGATTACGTTAAAGCGAAATTTGAATTACTCAGTGGTGGAGGTGCCAAAGTAAAAGTTATAATTAAGGATGATAAGCCTATTGAAATAACAGGAACAAAGTTGCTAAAATACCCGGGTTAAGAAACAAATCCAACTATGGAAAGAAATTACTGGGAAAAAATTGCGCCGGATTATAATGAAGAGATCTTTGATGTGCTGGCTAATGACAGCAAAGGAATTATTCGTAAAATAATCCGACGCTTTGCATCAAAACAAAAAACAGTAATTGATATAGGATGTGCTATTGGGAAATGGCTGCCTATCCTCTCTCCTGCTTTTAAAAAAGTATATGCAATAGATATCTCACAAAAGAACCTTGATATTGCTGCGGACCTATACCCTGATTTTAAGAATGTAAAATATGAACGCATTGATATGTCAGATAAAAGATCAAAAATTCCAAAATGTGATTTCGCCATCTGCATCAATGCAATACTTACAGGTACCCAGCATAAACGAAATATTTTTTTTAGCAATCTGCAAAAATGTGTAAAGAAGAATGGTGATATCATTCTTGTTATTCCTTCCCTGGAATCATCAATGCTAACTTCTATTATCAACCAGCGATGGGATCCTGATAAAGATGCCGGTATAGCAATTCAAAAGAAAAAAGAAAAACTTCAGTTGCAAAATTTGCTGCAAGGCAATGCAAGCATAGATGGCGTATCGCATAAACATTATTTAAAAGAAGAGCTGGAATTGTTGTTGAGCAATGAAGGATTTGTAACAGAAGAATTTCATAAAATAGAATATGAATGGGATACTGAATTTCATAAACCTCCCAAATGGTTGAAAGAGCCCAAACCATGGGATTGGATGGTGCTTGCAAGGAAAAGGTGAATGGGTAATAGATAATCAGCATTATTTTCCCATTTTTCAATATCTGATACCCAGTATCTCAATATCTAATTTCCTAATTTTCAACCCCCTTCTCCCCATCTGTGGAAAAAACATACTATACATTGTGCTTGCTACGTTAGATATTGTGCCAATATCTTAATCTATGGAAACCACCAAAGAGATCAAGGCCCTGCTGCATTTAATCGACGATCCTGACCAGGAAGTGTTCGATGCTGTATCACAAAAAATTGTTGATTATGGCAAACCCATCATCCCTAATCTCGAACATCTTTGGGAAACCACACCAGATGAAGGCATACAGAACAGGATCGAGATCATTATTCACAAACTACATTTCAGAGATCTATCAGATGAATTTCATACATGGAAGGTATCAGGACATCATGACCTGATGGCCGGTGCGTTGCTCGTAAGTAAATTTGGTTTTCCTGATCTGAGTAATACACCTGTTTACCAGGAATTGGAAAAAATAAGACGCAATATCTGGCTCGAGTTAAATAATTATCTCACACCGCTGGAGCAGATCAATATTGTTTCAAGTATTCTTTATAGCTATTTTGGTTTAAAAGGAAATGAGATCAGCTATAAAGAGCCCAACGATTTTCTGATCCATAAGGTACTTGAAACTAAACGTGGCAATCAACCGGCTAATGCAGTACTCTATCTTGTTCTTTGCGAACTGTTGGATATTCCTGTAAAAGCTGTGAATCTTCCGAGACAATCTGTACTTGCTTATTTCAAGCCCGGTTATTCAGATGAAAATCTTCCCAACCCGATAAATAAAATTGAATTCTTCATCGACCCATCATCTGGACAGGTGTTTACACATAATGATGTGGAGCGTTATTTCAAACGGATAGCTGTTCCTCCCGTCGGTACTTATTTCAAACCCATGAAGAACAAACGCATTATCCAGTTTATGCTGGAAGAATATTCAAAATGCTTTGACAACGATAAAGAACGTTATAAAAAGAATGAACTTATTTTACTTGCAGAACTCCTAAATGAATAAGTCCCGCCGAAGCGGGACTTATTTTATATTCATCTAAGTATTTATTATCAAAATCCTCTTTGTGGTGTTGCTGCCTTCTTCGGTAGTTTATCATTACGTTGTGCAGTATGATAAACAAATGATGCAACGATCGTAGATGCCTGCTTCAGATCATCAGCAATTAAATGATCATAAGTGTCCATATTGGTATGATGTGTTCTTGTATCATACTCGATCGGGTCCTGTATAAACTGGAAACCCGGAATACCTAATCCATCAAATGCAAGATGGTCTGTACCGCCGGTATTATTCAGCGTAACTGTTTTTGCGCCAAGATCATTAAAAGGTTCAAGCCATGAAGCAAACACATCTTTTACATTCGGGTTTGACTGGCAATAAATACCACGGATCTTACCTGTACCGTTATCCAAATTGAAATAACCAGCCACCTTGCTGCGTGCAATCGAATCTGTAAAATGATTTTTTACATAATTGCGGCTACCAAATAATCCTTGCTCTTCTCCGCTCCATAATGCAATGCGGATGGTACGGCGGGGTTTTAAACCGCTTGCCATTAATATTCTTACTGCTTCCATCATTACAGAACAACCTGCAGCATTATCCGTTGCGCCTGTTGCTGCATGCCAGCTATCAAGATGGCCGCCGAGCATTACCACTTCATCTTTTAATGCAGGATCGCTACCTGGAATTTCTGCTACTACATTATAGCCTTTGATATCATCAGTAAAGAATTTTGTTTTCACTTCTGCTTCGATCGTTACAGGTGTACCACCTTCGATCATTCTTTGTATACGCAGGTAATCATCACTTGACAATACAACTGATGCAGGAGCTATCTCAGCATCTTTTGCATAAGAACCGCCACTGCTTACGAATAATGTTCCGTCATTTCCCTGTGCACTCATAGCAAGCACCAATGCAGGTTTTTCTTTATTAATGATCTCGGTCATTTTGCGTTGCAATGCAAAACGATTTGCCATATTTCCCTGTTGTCCGCCTTGAGGTCTGCCTTGTCCCTGTCCCTGTACTGCAGGCTGACGTAATTCAGCTTTCGCCATTTTCTCAAGGCTTGTATCAGCTAAACGCTGACCATCTGGTTCAAAAGAAGGTTTTAGCTGTGCAGGAGAATAAGTCATAACGATCTTGCCTTTTAACTGACCTACATATTTTAGTAATTCAGTAGTATCGTTTGCTTTTACAAGTACAATTTCACCTGAGATAGATTTTTTTCCTGGTGTGCTTCCTGTCCAAGCTTTTGGCATTGCTATCAATGGTTGATAATAAGGCGCTGTCAATGCTACATAGCATTTTTCCTGCTCCCAGCCTTTTCCAAAATCTCCCCATGGCTCCAGTTGCGCATTTACCAATCCCATTTTTGTTAATTCATCTTTTGCCCAGTTGGCAGCACGCATAAATCCAGGCGAAGCTGTAAGACGTGGGCCGCTTACATCAGTAAGATGATGAGCATAGTCCATTACTTTGGATTTATTCAATCCTTCTTCTCTTATTTTAGTTACAGCATTCATATCGGCTTTATCCTGTGCAGATAAAATGAAAACTGTAAAGAATGATGTGATTAAAATTGCGATCCTTCTCATATGATTTGTTTTTTATTTAGAAAATTAAATTGATTTATCAGTAATCGAAAAACATTTTCAGGTATAGTCCGTAGGCATCCTCATTGGTCCAGGCGACTGTAGGATATTTGCGGAAATAATGTTCTCCATAATCAGCGCCAATAAAACAAAGTGAAAGCGGACGGCCATCTACGTTTTTACAATCTATCACTTCAAAGCCAATATAAATTTTTTTCTCCCGCAGTAACAGGCCAAGATCTGAAATATCAAACTCCATAACACCATCGAGAGGTGTATGTTTTGTAACGGGAATGATTACAGATTGCTGTAACAGGTCTTCTGCCGGCTCAAAATTCGCAACCTTTCTTACACGAAGCCGCAGCCAGCATGTGTCGCATTTATTATCTACCTGGAAAGCGATCCTGTTCAGCTTATATTTTTTATGCAATACAGTAATGATCCTTCCTATTTCACCGCCGGTACGGTATTCATACCAGCCCCTGTAAAAAGAATAATTAACTGTATCATCACCCATCCTACCGCTTTTCTTGAGGTCATAAACCATCACGGATGGCAGCACTCCTTCAATAGCTTTTAACTGGAACATGCTTTTCATCGTAGCTTCTTTTACAGCTACTTTAAGCGAATGATACCCAACAGATGTAATCAGTATCGTATCATTTTCTTTTACCTGGTTAGGAAGATTTACTTTAAATGTACCAGCTGAATCAGAGATGCTCCCGATCTCTTTACCCAATACACCAACAGATGCATAGGAAATAGGATTCATTGTTTCTTCATCCATAATGTGGCCACGAAAAACTTTCTGGCCGTATGTAAAACATCCGAAAAAAATGAAAATACAGACGGTTATCCCGTATTTCAAAAATTTGTTCAAATGGTTAGTGAGTTTATGCCAATGGCACGGAGTTGTGTTGATCATGTGTGTTACAAAGCCTTAAAAATAAGGCGTGAATTTAGGCCAGTAACGCCGATAAATAAAATTGAAATTATAAGTGGTAAAATGAGCAACAAAAGAGGCTATTATTCAACTAATAAAGTAAAAAGGTAGCCATTCTCATGCTACTTGATCAGGAGTGGAAAACAGGTTTTATACAGCCGTCACGTTTATTGGTAAACAGGTCATATGCTTCTGCTCCTTGACTTAGATCGAAGCGATGCGTTATTATCTGTTCAACAGGACAAGATTGTATCACTTCTTCCCGGATCAGTTTATCAGCATAAAATCTTGCAGGGCATCTGCCGATTTTATACACCAGGTTTTTATCATAGGCTTCGCCGGGAGAAAAAGGGAATGTCTTTGCAGTATGTACACCTGCAGATGAAATAGTTCCTCCGGGCCTCAGCAATTTGATTGCAAGTTTTAATGCTTCGTCACTTCCCACTACTTCCATTACTGCATCTGCTCCCCTGCCGTCGGTTGCATTTAGTATTTCATTCAACACATCGTCTTTCAAAAAATTCAGTGGTGTTGCTTCTAGCTTTTTTGCAAAATCCAATCGGTATCCAATACTATCAATTGCAAATATTTTTTCAGCACCTAAATGTTTAGCAGCAATGATTGTCATCAACCCTACCGGGCCACAGCCAATTACAACATAAATTCCCTGTCCGTCCGGCAGGCGGGCTTTGTCATTCACTCCTGCATTTTCAGCACAGAAATAACCGGTGGAAAAAATATCTCCCAGCAACAATCCTTTTTCATCACTCAGATCGTTGCTCAATGGAACCAATGTACTATCAGCCATCGGCACACGGATATATTCTGCCTGTGCACCGTGCAGGCCATGGCCGTTTTCGATCCAGCCAAAAAGATTTCCCTTTATACACCGGCAAGTCAAACCAATCAGGCAGTAATAACATTCACCACATGAAGTAGTGAAAGGACTCAGAACTCTTGCGCCTTTATGAAATTTTTTGACTGCACTGCCGGTTTCAATTATTTCTCCTGTAAACTCATGCCCCATCACTGTCCCTTTCTCAATCCCGGTTTCTCTGCCATGATATACATGCAGGTCAGATCCGCAGAGTCCAGCCATTTTTATTTTTACGATCGCATCAGTGGGAGCTATTATTTGCGGTTCATTTACAGCCGTGTATAAGATATTTTCTATTCCATTAAAGGTGAGGGCATGCATGGATGAAAGATAAACGAAAAAAATTATTTGTACGGAATTCCGGAATGTGTTTACCTTAATAGTTCTTTTTAAAACTTAAAACTACTATTATGCGAAAGTTAATGCTTTTCTCCTTTGTTATTTTATCAGTTGCTTACATGTCATGCAATTCAGCTGAAGGCGGCATGTCAACAACAGCAAAGAAAAATCTTGAAGTGAATACCGCTATTATGAAAGCTTATGAATCCGGCGACTTCAGTAAAATGGGTGATTATATTGCCGCTGATGCTGTTGACCATGGTGGAGAAAAAGGTGATATAAAAGGATTGGAGAATATTGTTGCTGAAATGAAAAGATACAAGGAGATGGTGAAGGATGCCAAAGTAGAAGTAGTAAAAGAAATGGTCGATGATGAATATGTAATGGTATGGTCTAAAACTTCCGGAACGTTGACAATGGATGGTATGGGCATGAAAGCCGGAGATAAAACAAATATGACAGGAGTTGATGTTGCAAAATTTAAAGATGGCAAAGCCGTTGAGCATTGGATATTTATGGATGTCGCTGAAATGAATAAAATGATGCAGGCTATGATGCCTTCAACGAACTCTATACCGGGTGATACCATCCTTAAGATGCCAAAACAATGAGTTGCTGACCTCATTATTCAAATAATAAATTTAAAAAACCGGGCAAGCTGCCCGGTTTTTTTATTCCCGCTCATACCTTTTCACCGTCGTTCATAACTTTTTTTTGCTCATCTACGAAAAAGGCCGTAGATTAATCTTTCAAAATCAATCGCCATGAAACAAAAAACTCTACTCTTTTTTGTAATGAGTCTATTCATTACATCCCTCTTCGCACAGCAAAACAAAAAACAAAAAGAAACAACCGGCTATGCCATTACTGCCAATGAAAAAGGCGGTCGTAACTGGAAAGAAGTAAAACTGGTTAATATTGTTACCGGTGAAGAACTTCAATCCGTTTACAACAGTAAGGCAGAATTGCAACCAATGAATGCACGAACAGGTAAGCCTGCTGCGAAAAAAGAAAATTTGCTGGAAAAAGAACTTGTTTTAAGGGAAGTAAGAGAAAAGAAAGTTTTGCAGGAAAAAAGAATTGTAAACCTCGACCAGGAATTGAATACCGTTCAGCCGCAAGAGCTGCGTATACCGAGCATAACCACTCATAATGACGGTACGGTCACCATCAACCAGGGGAATGTAACTGTTATCCGTCGGGTTAGTCCTCGTGAACAATCAGACAAACCTTTCGCTACTAACTCAGCGGCGATGGCTTATGATAAAAAGCATGAACGTCTTTATTATACACCAATGGGTATTAACCAGCTTCGTTATATTGATCTAAGATCTAAAACACCAGCTGTTTTCTATTTCGAAGATGAAGCATTCGGAACCGTATCAAATTTTGGGGATGCGCAAAACCAGATAACAAGAATGGTAATAGCATCAGATGGAAACGGCTATGCACTCACCAATGACGGTAATCACCTGATAAAATTTACGACAGGCAAAAAACCTGTAATAACGGATATGGGTGCATTAACTGATGATGCGGCCAATGCAAAAAATTCTGTTCACAGCCGTGGTGGTTATGGCGGAGATATGATCGCTGATAATAAAGAGAATCTTTATTTAATAACTGCTAACCGCAATGTTTATAAAATAGATATCAGCACTAAGGTTGCAAAACATTTAGGTGCTATAAAAGGATTGCCACAAGGCTTCAGCACAAATGGTGCAATGGTAGAAGAAGGAACTAAAGTGATCGTTGCAAGCTCTGAAAATACGATCGGTTATTACCGTTTTGACCTGAACACAATGCAAGCTGAAAAAGTATCTTCTTCATCAGCTGTTTACAATGCCTCTGACCTGGCAAATGGAAATCTTGTAAATGATAAAAAGAAGAAAGAGAAAAAAGAAGAACCAGTTGAAGAAGTGAAGCCAGATGTACAACCTGATGTAGCTTCAAAAACAGCAAGAAGTATTACCGATGAATTGAACTCTAATAGCAGTATTTCTGTTTTCCCGAATCCTGTTACGAACAAACGTGCAAGAATTTCATTTGATGATGTACCGGCCGGGAAATACAGTGTACAAGTGATCGATCTTGGTGGTAAACTAGTAACTAACCAGCAGGTGAATGTACAGGCGAAAGGACAGTTAAGTGAAATTAAACTACCTGCTTCTATTACACCAGGTACTTATTTAGTTAATGTTTCCAATGAAGGCGGCAAGCTTTCAAAATCTGTTAAGTTGATCGTGGAGTAAGTTTAAGTTTTATAAATTCGAAAGGGGCTGCGATGTGCGGCCCTTTTTTTTTGATGAAAAACGTTTAGACAATAGCAGCAGTATTATTTTTTCGAAATCTTTCTTGCGAAGACACCGGGCGGATAGAAAACCCTTGTTAGTGGCAGTTACTTGATAGCAACTTTTTTCCAATGTATATTTATGTCTTTAGTATAAAGCAATGAATTTCCTTGAAACATAAACCATGACGAGTCCATTTTAAGATTGTCAGAAGAATACAAAAACCCCCAGGATGTGTCCAGCATCCCGTCAACGGTAAAAAGAATGGTATCGCCAGCCCTAAAAAACTCTCTGAGCTTTGTATTCTTTAACTGCACACGCAAATCGCTGACAATTTTTGCATCAAGTCCTAGTGAATCTTCCACCTTGCTTAATCGCTGCTCGAACGACTTTCCATCCGCTTCAGAAAGCTGAATAGGAATACCATTCAGGAATTTGTTGTGTCTAGTAAAGTCATCCATTTGGAAAATTTCAGGATTTTCCAAAATTCTCTGTGTGAGCTTGTCAAAAGTCTTCGGGTCGTATTCGATCTCGACCAGATCAAAGTTACAAGCCGTTAGTAATAACACAAATAAACTGATTAATAATCGTACTAGTCGCATACAATGAAGGTAGTTATTGCGCACAACTCGCCGCTTGTCGTAGTGTCTCGTTCCAAATTTAATTAATAATCAGTTTTGGTAATACGATTTTGTATGTCTGTTTAGTTAACGTCGAATCTTCTGTTCCTATATCGAGCTAAACTCTTGCAACCGCAGTTTCTAATAACAGTTCCCCCTTTCAATATAAAAAAGACACTTTATACGGTAGTTTGCATAATTAGCCAAGCTAAAGGGCTTTGTATGCAAAGCTGTATCACTTTTACTTAGTTCAGGAAAAACTTCAAAGTAAGTGCTGTCGGCAAATCGTAAGTAAAAACTGGTAATATTCCCTGTATACTGTCTAACTGGAATTGTATCAACTAAATTTTCTTTAAGTTTTGAGACAAACTCGCCAAGTCGCTGATTTTGGAATTCACAAAGGTTATTAACCTTTGAAGTCTGGCCATTTGCTTCAACCAAAAAAAAGGTCAAGGTCAAAGCAATAAATGCTTTTTTATAATACTTAAGTTTAATTTTCAAGTAATTTTTTTTCTTAATTGCTTACAACTAGCCGCTTGGCCTTATGTCTTGTTCCAAATTTAATTAATAATCAGTTTAAACTGGAACAAAAAAGCAAATCATTATTTCTGCTCGTCCGGGGTCTCGCAGCAGCAGTATTATTTTTTCGAAATCTTTCTTGCGAAGACCCGGGCGGACAGAAATTATACTCAGCCATTTTTCACTTTTGATTTTCTGTATATTGCAATGGATCGCCCAAGTGAAATTAGATACAATACAGCAAATGTCGAAAAGGGAGCAATAAAGAGAAAGTAACTAAATGTTCTCAAAGGCCAGCCAGCAGCAATAACTATGAACGGCAATAGGAGAAGTCCGAAGGCAACTATTTCAATGATTATTCGGAGTCTTGTCATGGGTTTAGTCGAAAAGTATGCCAATAGGATTAAAGAAACATCCGCAAGAACAATCATCACCTTGTAATTTGTCTCGGCCGTAAAAATTCCAGTAACCAAAAACAAACCCCACGGAATTAAAATCATAGAACCTGGTAGACAAATAAAAAAATATGAGATTAATGCCAGTACTTTCATAATTAAGTAGTCGTCAAGGTGGCGTACAACTCGCCGCTTGGCGTAGTGTCTTATTCCAAATTTAATTAATAATCAGTTTAAACCGGAACAAAAAAGCAAATCATTTTCAGTAGAATCAGAATTTAAAATTCCATGTCACAGCAGGTAAGATTGGAAATAGCGAAACTTGTAATGCTTCCACTTTTAAAGTACCATTATAAGGGCTGCCGGTCTGATCGAAATAAATAAAATAAGGATTGAGCCGGCAGTAAGCATTATAAATACTGAATACCCAGTAACTCTGCATTCTTTTCTTTTTTGCTTTTTCTTTAGGTGAAAGTGTAGCAGAAAGATCAAGTCGATGATAAGGAGCTAAACGATATTGATTAACGGCGCTGTACTCCTGTGTAAGAACACCATTGATCACATAAAAACGTTCGGGAAGTGTAGTAGCATTACCGGAAGCATAAACAAATATAGCTCCGAATTTCCAGCGTTTATTCAGTTCATAGTTTCCAACAAGTGACAGATCATGCCGGCGATCGTATTTAGCAGGGAATTTTACACCACCATTTATTTCAGCAAATTTTCGCCATGTCCATGAAATGGTATAGCCGACCCAGCCGGTAAAACGTCCTTTTGTTTTATTCAGAAAAAACTCAGCACCATAACTCCATCCTTTGCCAAAAACAAATTCCTGTTCCGGGTCATTTAAAGATGGCGTATAACCTTCTTTATATTCGATCTGGTTATCCATATTTTTATAATACACTTCAACAGATGCTTCGAAAGTATTCTCTTTAAAGTTTCTGAAATAACCTGCTGAATACAACCAGCTCAGTTGCGGACTCACTAGATAAGTGCTGGGCACCCAGAGATCGGTCGGTAATGTATTACCTGAGTTACTTACTAAATGGATATACTGGTAGTTTCTTGTTACCGATGCTTTTACGGATGACTCATCATTGATAGCATAGCGGAAGGTAACTCTTGGTTCAAACCCGCCATATGATTTTACTTTTTCAAATCTATCGTAATGAGTGCTGTCTAATTTATTGCCATTAGCATCACGTATATATTTATCATAAGGCCCTATTTGTGTAAAATTGCTCCAGCGCAACCCATAATTTATTTTTAGTTTCTCATTTACTTCCCAGTCATCCTGGATATAAAGGGCAGCTTCAGTAGCATGTTTTACACTTTCATTATTCGGAGAAAATATGATCGAGTCCTGCCGGCCACTAAGGATATTCGGAGTAAACTTGTGATAAGTAAACAATCCCCCGAATTTAATTTTATGTTCTGGCAACGGGTAATAATCAAAATCTACTTTCATTGTACCGTCACGTATGCCGGATGATAATGAGAGGTCAAGATTATTTTGCGTAGCCGCGAATTTGAATTTATAATCGTTATAAACCAATGTGGCATTGGAAAATAGTTTGCGGTTAAATACATGGTTCCACCTGAGAGTAGCGGTTGAATTACCCCATGGGATATTGGTTTTAAAATCACGATCGGTATTTGCAAAATCAAAAACATCACGCCCAAAATAACCACTGAGATATATACGGTCTTTCTCCGAAAATTTATAATTCACTTTCGCATTCAGGTCATAGAAATAATAACCGCTGCCATAAAAATTACTTTCTTTACTGATGAATGGTTTTGCAATTACATCTATATAAGTTCGCCGTGCAGAGATAATATAGGACGCCTTGTTTTTTACCAGTGGCCCCTGTATCGAAAATCGTGAAGCGATCGTACCAATACCTCCTTCCATCTGGAATTTGTTGATGTTTCCATCTTTCATCGAAACATCCAGCACGGATGAAAGCCTGCCGCCGTATTGTGCCGGCATTCCGCCTTTTATCAGGCTCACATTTTTTATTGCATCCGAATTAAAAATGGAAAAAAAACCAAACAGGTGACCGGTATTATAAACAACCGCATCATCAAGCATGATCAGGTTTTGATCAGGTCCTCCTCCCCTTACATAAAAACCAGCATTACCTTCACCGGCATTTCTTACACCCGGTAGCAATTGTATCGCTTTTAAAATATCTACTTCACCCATAAATGAAGGGATGTTTTTTATCTGCTCAATACTCAGATCAAATTTTCCCATCTGTGCATTCTTCACATTCGCATCGCGGCGGCGGTTATAAACAACCACCTCTGTCATTGTTGAATTTTTGCCAAGCAATAAGAAACTCTGTTCACGGTTTGCAGTAAGATCAATATCAGTTGAAGTAGTGAGATAAGAAATATGCGAAACGGAAATAGTATAGGAGCCTTCAGCTAATGTAAGGGAATAAAAACCGTACTGATTGCTGCTTACGCCTTTGGGTTGTCCATTCACCATGATATTGGCGCCAATGATCATTTCACCGGAAAGGCTGTCACGAACATAGCCATTCAAAGTGAACTTGCCTGCCGGCGAGGCAGGCTTGCTCTGACCAAAAGAGATCGTTGTTAAGCAAACGATCAGTAAAAAGAAAGATAGTTTTCGCAAGGGTGAAAGGTTTGTCAGTTGATCAATTGGATGCCGATATAAAATTAACTGAATCTTTTGTGCCACCACATTTCAGCATACCACTATGATATTTTGGGTGTGATGTACCGAGATAAGGATTCCTGACCGCTGATCCCGGGCTTAGCCAGTTACCAGCCTGGGCATCATTAAAAGCCATCGGGCATTCCTGGAAATAAACTTTTGCTTTATCGTATTGTATTTTATTCAGCAGTTCATATAATGCCTGTGACATTATATTCAGGGAACCTCTTTGCTCGCTAAGTTCATTGTCGCCAACAATAGCTGATGTTTCAGCTTTTACCGCATTCCAAATTCTTGTTGCATCCGTATATAATAAAGAATCCGTTTTCAGCTCATCAATTTTGAAATTATCCAGCTCAGTTTTAAATGCAGCCGACTCTTTTCTTACAACCGCAGTATCCCATTTCACAAAACCTTCGACCATCATATAATAGGCATTCATGAAACTTTCCACCGATTGATTAAATCCCTCACTATGTTTGCTGATAACAACGCCGGCAGCCTTCTGTTCACCTTGGTTTCCTGTTTTTTCGTCCTTATTTTTATTAAATACAAAAAAATACAACACTGCGGCCGAAACCAGCAGCAAAAGACCCAAAACCGCGATCCCTTTTTTCATAAAAATTTAAATTTTTGCAAAGGTAATTGAAAGCGTTAGCAGTTTAGAAAGCATTATTTTTGTGAATGGTGAATGGTCAATTGTGAATTTGAGCGGTTTTAAATAGAAAAGGCTCTGTTATCAAGCCAGTAACCATAAACTAAATAATATGTTTTTGAAACTTAATCATCAGAAACTGGATATTTACCCTGTATCTATGCTGTTTGTTGCAGAGTGTTATAAACTGAAGAGGCAATTACCTGATTCAGAAAAATTTGCTATGATTTCTCAGATACGAAGAGCAGCTTTATCTGTGCATTTGAATCTAGCAGAGGGTGCGTCCAGAAAATCAGAAGTCGAAAGAAAAAGATTTTATGAAATATCACGCAGTTCATTGGTAGAAATTGATGCTGCACTTGATATAGCTCAACAATTGGGCTATCTTGAAAAAATGTCACTTGAACGATTAGGTGAATCTATAATTAAATGTTTTAAAATCTTATCGGGGCTGATAGATTAAATTTTTCTTTTATCAGACTCTATTCATCATTCACCATTCACAATTCACAATTCACAATTCACGAAAATGTTAGCAGGACTTACAAACGTCACATTCGAATTCGGCTCCCGTATCCTCATCGAGGATGCCACATGGCATATCCATCCCAATGAACGTATTGGCCTTATCGGGTATAACGGAACAGGAAAATCAACTATCCTTAAATTATTTGCCGGTGAGTACTCTCCTTCTGAGGGTGCTGTGGAAAAAAGCAAAAGCACATCTATCGGGTATCTTCACCAGGACCTGTTAAGTTTTGATACCAACGATTCTATTTTAGAAGTAGCACTCAGTGCTTTTGAAAGAGTTTTACAACTGGAAAAAGAAATTGAAGTATTGGGTATTGAACTGGAAAAAACCGGTGATGAAAAAACCTTGCATGAATACACAGATCGTTTGCACGAATTGGAAACATTGGGTGGCTATAATATTCATCACAAGACAGAAGAGATTTTACAGGGCTTAGGTTTTGCAAATGCAGATCTGAAAAGACCTTATAAGGAATTCAGTGGTGGATGGCGGATGCGGGTACTGCTTGCAAAAATGATCTTACAGCAACCCGATCTGTTATTATTGGATGAGCCTACCAATCACCTCGATCTTCCTTCAATTGAATGGCTGGAGAAATATTTGCTGCACTACCAGGGCTCAGTAGTAATTGTAAGTCACGATAAATATTTTTTGAACCGGATGGTTACAAAAATTGTTGAAGTATACCAGCAGCAACTGCATATTTATACCGGCAACTACGATTACTATGAAAGAGAAAAAGCCATACGGGTTGAGTTACAACAAAAAGCTTTTGATAACCAGCAGGATTATATCCGGCAGAATGAGAGATTGATCGAACGTTTCCGTGCTAAAGCAAGTAAAGCAGCGATGGCGCAGAGTCTTATGAAAAAATTGGATAAGTTGGATCGAATAGAAGAAGCTTCTATTGAACGACCCAATATCCGTATCAATTTCAGGTTGGATAAAACGCCGGGTAAAGTATTGGTGGAATTAAAAAATATTTCCAAATCATTTGGCGATAACCTGATCATTAAAAATGCTACAGCAGAAATAGAACGGGGCGATAAGATCGCATTGATAGGCGCCAACGGAAAAGGTAAATCAACGCTGTTGCGAATTATTGCGGGTGTAGAGCCTTTTACTATTGAAGGTGAAGGCGAAAGAAGATGGGGACATAATGTAGAAGAAAGCTTTTATGCGCAGCACCAGTTGGAAGCGTTGAATATTAATAATACCATCCTGGATGAAATGAAAGAATGTGGCAGCCAGATGAACGATCTTGAATTACGTTCATTGCTGGGTTGTTTTCTTTTTAGTGGCGATGACAGCGATAAGAAAATAAAAATTTTAAGTGGTGGTGAAAAAGCAAGGGTGGCATTGGCAAAAACTATTGTAAGTAAAGCCAATTTCCTGATGCTGGATGAACCGACCAACCACTTAGACATGCATAGCTGCGATCTATTGATCGAGGCATTGAATAAATATGAAGGAACGATGATCCTTGTTAGCCACGACCGTTATTTCGTTTCTAAAACAGCAAATAAGATATGGGAAATAGTAGATCATGAAATAAAAGAATTCAAAGGCGGGTATGAAGAATGGGTTGAGTGGAAGAAGAGACAGGAGTCAGGAATCGGTAGTCAGAAGTCAGGAGTTAAGAGTACTGGCAACGAAATGTCTTTAAGTAAATGGGATGTAAAAAAATCTGAATCAAAAAAGTCAAATAGTTCAAATAAGTCAGTTGTTGAAAAAAATAGTAAAGAAAGCAAAACCACCAATACTAAAGAATCTTCTATGATCCCCCCTTCGGGGGGCGGGGGGGCCAAAGAACAAAAAAAAGAATTGCAGAAACAGCAACGCAATTTTCAACAATTAGAGGAAAAGATTGCTGTACTAAAAAAACAAAAAGATGAATTGGAAGCTTCACTAACTGATCCGTCTATTTATTCCGATAAGCAAAAATTTATACAGGCTGAAAATGCATATAAGGAAGCCGCCACTCAATTAGAGCGGTTAAATACTCAATACGAACAGGTTTTTGAGAAAATTGTAGAGTTGGAATCAAAACAAGGGTAAACTTTGTACCTTCTGCAAATAAAACCCTTGATATGAAAGCCCGTTTCATTTTTGCAATCGCTATTCTGTCAACAACTGTTTTATTAGCTTTTCGCTTTTCAGAAAAGCAAAAAACAGTAACACCATTTAATGTTGCTGAGTACAAAAAGAAAAATCTTATTCGCTGCTCACCTGATTGGAATGAGTTAGACGCCTGGATCGAAGAAAACGATATTCCTGTTATTCCCGGTGCCGGGATCTATAAATGGAAAATCTCTACAAAGAATGACAGTGCACAGTTTTATTTTAACCAAGGCATCAATATGTATTACAGCTTTCACATTATTGAAGCAATGGCTTCATTTAAAAAAGCTACTAAGTTTGACCCAAGTTGTGCCATGCTTTATTGGGCACAGGCATTAGCGTACGGCCCTAACATTAATGATTATGGTTATACTGCTTCTTATAATGCATACCTCGCAGCCGGAAGAGCTATTGAAACTTGTGGTGATTGCACTGAGAAAGAAGAGATGCTGATACGGGCACAGCGATCAAGATACACTGGCGATTCAACAGAAGACAGGAAGGCCCTAAACCAGGTGTATATTGATGAAATGAAAGAAGTTTACAAGAAACTTCCAAACGATGCTGATGTTGCTGCTTTGTATGCTGACGCAATGATGCTGCAACATCCCTGGGATCTGTGGAAGATAGATGGCACTCCTAAGCCATGGACTCCGTTAATAAGAGAAGTGCTGGAAAAGCTATTGGTAAAATCGCCAATGCACCCAGCCGCCAATCACTATTATATTCATGTGATGGAACCTTCACCTTTTGCAGCTAAAGCTTTGCCCAGTGCAGAACGTTTGGGAAAAACAAACCCCGGTCTTTCACATGTTGTGCATATGCCATCACATATTTACCTGCGAACAGGGATGTATGACAAAGCTGTTACTGTAAACAATTTTGCTGTCAGCAGCTATAAAAAAATGATACCGCTATATGCCCCGGTTACAGGCGCCGATTTCCTGTACATTATTCATAACCTGCACATGAAGGCAAATAATGCAATGCTGTCAGGAAATTATAAAACATCTGAAGAAGCTGCATTTGAAACACGAAACAGTGTGCCCGCGGATTATTTATCATTACCTGCACCGATGGGTAATGTGTTGCAGTATATTCATATGACACCGGTGCTGCATTATATTCGTTTTGGTAAATGGGATGAATTACTGAAAGAACCACAACCTGCAAGCGAACATATTTATGGAAATATCCTTTATCATTTCGGAAGAAGCATGGCTTTAGCCAATCGATCAAGAATGGTGGAAGCAAAACAGGAATTAACTGAACTGCAACAACTGATGAAAGACAGTTCACTTCAAATACCTTTAACACCATTCTCTCCTGTTATCGAAGGGGCTATGACTGCAGAGCATTTATTAATTGGTACAATTGCTTTAAAAGAAAACAGGAAAGCTGATGCCATTGTTGCTTTTGACAAAGCTGTGGCTACCGAAGAAAATATGATTTACACAGAGCCGAGGGACTGGATGCTGAACCCGAAACATTTTTCAGGTAACGCTTACCTGCAAAATAAAGATGGTATAAATGCAGAAAAAGTTTTCAGGAAAGATCTGCTGAACAATAATGAAAACGGATGGGCATTGTATGGATTATTCAATGCATTAGTACTTCAAAAGAAAACTTCAGAAGCTGCAAAAGTATTGGCGAGATTTAAAACTGCATTCAGTAAAGCAGATATAAAGATCATTTCCCCGGTTTTTTAGTCTGTCAAAAAACTATTCCTTGCTTTAAAGAGTTTAAACAATTAATGTTTAGATAAACTGATTATCGCTACCCGATAGTAAAATCTTTTTTCTATTGCTTACTGTGGCATGATTTTTTCCGCAAGTCTTTCGCAATTCAAAAATGAAGGCGAAAAATATTTTTTTGAAAATAACTACACTCACTTTCTTATCATCTAAAACCAATTTTATGAGTAAAACGATTTTCCGTGTGTTTGCAATCCCATTTTCTGTTCTTATTTTATCTGCTTTTATAACTTCATGCAAGGCCAAAGTAAAAGATGCTGATATAAAAGCGTCTATAGATAAAGCCTATGCATCCAATCCCGATCTTTCAATGGTAATGGTAGGTGTAAATGATGGAACAGCTACACTGACCGGCGAGGTAAAAGATGCTAATGCAAAATCTGAAGCTGAAAGAGCAGCTAAAGATGTTAAAGGTGTAACAGCTGTTGTAAATAATTTAACCATATTTTCTCCTCCGCCACAGGTTGTTATTACACCTGACGATCCGTTAAAAGTTAGCGTAGACAATGTTGTTAAGGATTTTGCCGGCGTATCAGCTTCTATTAATGATGGAGTAGTTACGCTTACCGGTGAAATTAAAAAGGCTGATCTCCAAAAACTAATGATGGCTTTGAATTCATTAAAGCCTAAAAAAGTTGAAAACAAACTTGTAATAAAATAAAACATACCACTATGGCACTAAAAGATAAATATGGTGAACTGGTAAATGTTGGCTATGCAGCAGGCATAACCAATTTACAGGTGCGGGAGCAAGACGGTGTGCTATATATAGATGGCAATGCCCCCTCTGAAGCTGCAAAGAAAAAAATATGGGATGCATATGGAAAACTGGATCCCGATTACCGCTCAGGTGATTTGGTAATGAATATAAATGTAATGGCGGGTGCGGCTCCAACCGAGTACGAAGTTGTTAAAGGCGACAGCCTTTCAAAGATTGGAAAAAAGTTGGGCGTGAAATGGAAAGAAATTTATGAAGCGAATAAAGACAAGATAAAAGATCCTGATCATATTGAACCAGGATGGAAACTCAAAATTCCAGCATAACCATTTAGACGAATATTCAAATGCAAAGCCCGTTTTTATTGACGGGCTTTTTTATGTATTAACAGATTCCCTCGCCTTTACAAAATCACTCACCAAATAACTAACTAGTTTACCGCTGGTGGCATCAGTTCTGCCATCGGATAATCGTGTTGCTCCTTCGCAAATATGGAGATAAGCAGGTTTGCTGTCAGCAGCAACAAAAGAAATGTATTGACGTGCATGATTCGGAAGAATGCCAACCGGTGTCATAGCACTGCTGAGTGTATGTTCGATGCAATCAATATCAACATCTATTCCGCATAAGGAGTCTTCAGTAAAACCGGTGGCATGTGCAACAGCCTGCATAAAACTTCTTTTCTCATGCACAAAAATATCTTCGTAAGTAAGACAATCAATAAAAGGATTGTTTACAATATCGATCCAAACATTCTGTGGTAAATAATTTTCATGCAAACCGATAATGCAATATTTCTGCAGGTAACCATCTTCTTCAGCATAGCGGAATGCATTACCGCTATGTCTTCCTTCCATCGGGCGGTAATCAGCATGCGCATCCAAATTGATACAATTAATTTGCGCCAACGGAATCACTCCTGCTTTATGCCAGCCTTTTGCAGTTCCTTTTATTAATGGATAAGTATTATTATGCCCGCCACCAATTACCAATGGTATCTTCTTTGTTTCTGCGATGATCTTTGCTAACTGTTCCACTTCATCATCGATCGCATTCACAGCATGACGATAGGCTTCTATTTTTTCATCATCACTTTTTGCTGTGGTATCGATCAGGTATTGTATATCTCCAAAATCAAAATGGCCGAGCAGCAATACTTCTCCCCCATCAAAAAAATCATTGCTTTGAATATTCAGGAATGATTGTAAAAAAGGGATCCATAAAGTATCTGTACCACCAATGCCCAGATTTCCTTTTGCTCCCAGGTCTTCCGGCACACCGAACAATATGTACTTGGCAGTTGATGTTGCAAGGGACTTTGCAATATCATTCGCATCCTGTATCACCTGTAAACGTTCACCTAATTTGGTTTCAAAGCGGCGGATCCTTGTAAGCGAAAGAATATCTGCTTTATTATAAATTTTCAAATGCTGCATAGCAGATTGTTTCTTAACCGGTGGCTCTGCGGCTTCCTGTATATTTTGCTTTTCCATTTTTAAAAGATTCTATTTATAAAGCTATTGAATTTTTATTTCACGCCAAGGCGCAAAGATTTGAGCAAGACGCAAAGACATTACTAAGACAGATCATTCTTTGCGTCTTTTGTATTTCACCTGGCGTCTTTGCGTGAAACCCTATATCCCAATTTTCCCATTCACAATATCCAAAATCTCAATCTCTAATTTCTTAGCCTTATCCTCGATCTCCCTCCCCTTCTTCACCACATCAGCAACAAACGAAGCATCATCATACCCAGCCGCATTAATGCGAACATTCATGAAAGCTCCCATCACGGCACTGCGGGCACAGAGGGCACCAACACCTGCATCCGAAACGGAATTCGGATTGCCAACCTCTGCCATCTCCTTTATTACTTCCATACTATCATAAGAAGCCTGCATTACTTTAAAAGGAATTTCGATGGCAAACCGTGTAGCATCGGCAATTGCTTTTTTGCGGGTAATTTTTTCCTCATCCGTTGCTTTTGGCAAACTCATCGCCGACATAATATGATTAAAGGCTTTTGTATCTGCATCTACCAGTCGCAGCAACTCATCTTTATACTGCTGGCCTTTCTCTGCCCAATTGCTGAACTCCTCCCATCTATCATCCCAACCTTTTTTATGCGATGAAAGATTAGCAACCATCGTCGCCAGTGAAACACCCAGCGAACCAACATAAGCAGCAATAGAACCGCCACCCGGCGCCGGACTTTCACTTGCTGTTTCATCTGCAAAATCATTCAGCTTCATGTTGACGAGTTTGCTTTCGGCTTTATCACGCAACATGTATTCAATTATTTTTTCTTCAGGTTTAAATGGCCCGAGTTCATCAAGCCCCAACGATTTCACAGCGATCTTTATTAATTCTTTTTCTGAAACACCGGTTGAACGTTTTTGTTTTTGCAGAAAATATTTACCTGCATCCAGCATTGCTTTCAACGGGATCAATCCAACCAACTCAGAACCGGTAACACGAATACCACGGGCATCTGCTTTTTTACATACTTCATCAAAAGCAATATGCACCGGCGTAATATTTATATTGGTAAGATTGATACTTATCTGTGCAACACCATACTCTTCTATGTACCATCCAATCGCCTTTACTGACTTTAACGAGCCTGGAACAACTATCATCTCTCCACTATCATCTTTTATCCTCCTCCCCGCTTCACGAACATCAAACGCAATCGCATTGGCACGACGGGTAGAAGTTGTATTCAGGTTTACATTATAAGCCACCAAAAAATCTCTGGCGCCGATCACAGTGCCGCCGCGTTTTACATCAAATATTGCGGGGCCATGATCAGGCAATAGTTGCAATATCTTTTTAAAAAATCCTTCATACTCACCGGCACGGATCACAGAAAGATTGCTGCGGCTCTTATCTGCCTGCGCCGCTTCATACAGGTACACGGGCAGCAGTAACTCCTCACCCACACGTTTGGCCAACTGCTGTGCATATTGCGCCGTTTCTTCCATGCTAATATTGGCGATCGGTATCAACGGGCATACATCTGTGGCACCCATGCGGGGATGCTCGCCTTTATGTTTACTCATATCGATCAGCTCACCGGCTTTTTTAATAGCACGGAAAGCCGCTTCCACCACGGCTTGCGGGTTGCCTACAAAAGTTACCACGGTACGGTTAGTTGCCTTGCCCGGGTCCACATTCAGCAGCCTCACTCCTTCCACTGCTTCTATCTCATCCGTTATCTGTTTAATGATATTCATGTCCCGCCCCTCGCTGAAATTGGGAACACATTCTATGATTTGTTGCATGCTGGTTTATTTGAGTGCTAAGATATTGGATGTGGAGGATTTTTATGTAACCAGCTTTGTTGCTACTATTAAGCTTCTGTTGCGTCGCACTCTTGTACGATTGGGAATTCTAATCAACAATCATTCTTTATGATTATTACTATTTAACTTTATCTATACCAAATCCTTCGCTTCATGGATTCAAAAAAGCACTTTTTTAATGCGTCCGATGCTGATTACATCAACATCAGGTTTGCTTGTCCATATTGTCAAGCTGAAGTATTTAGCGGATATCTTCCTGTCCATGATTCAAATTTATTTGCCAAAAATTCGAAAGACAGTTATGTCCACGAAGACCATGAAGCGATTTGTGATGATTGTAATGAAAGCTATTGGCTAACAATGTATGTCGGTAATGACGATGCCTATATTAAGATGGAAAGCTCAGATGAAATTCCTAGCATAAAAATTGATGAAATATCAAAAGAAGAAATTGAATATGAAATTAACCAATATGAAGCCATCTCAGCTAATGTAGATTTACTTGAAACGTTTAAATCAGGCATTAATAAACTAAAAAAATTGAATGCTGTTGATTTAAAGGATAAAGAATTAAACACGATACTAAAAATGCAGATTTATACCGGATTAATTGCAACCATGGAAACATTTTTATCGGATGCTTTTATCAATCGATGTATGACTGACAAAATTTTGTTTAAAAAGTTTGTACAAACATACCCTGAGTTTAGGCAAAGGAAGCTTGAGCTTCGAGATATATTTGAACAATACGATAATTTAAATGAGACGGTCAAATCAATCCTATTGAAAATTATCTATCATGATTTAAGCCGTGTAAAAGAAATGTATCAAAATACGTTTGAAATCGATTTTCCTGATTTAGAAAAGCCAATTAGATGTGTATTAGTTAGGCATGATATTGTTCATCGAAACGGAAAAACAATTGATGGAAATGTATTAAAGATATCATCTGTAGATGTGACAAAGGCTATTAACGTTATTGCAAAATTTATAATGGATATTGCAAACAAACTTAATTTGAGACGGTAATCAAAAATTACTCTCTCTGTCCTGGTTCGTGTCCGTAATAAAAAGCCCAGTTGAGTGTTCCCACGAAACGGAACGAATATTAATGTAGGGAAGAAAAATACTACTAAGAGGTAATTGACTTGTCAATTTATTCAAGTTATCTTTAGTTAACCTTTTTTGTCATTTTCATTTAAAAGCCATAATATGATTCTCATTCCTATTTTTTTTATATTTAATATAATCATCTTGATATCACAAATTTCAAGAAGAAATAAACTAAAGATAAACCTTGAACAAACCCAGGAACCTGAAGAGATTGCAGCTTTTCAAAAGGCAATTGATAAGGCAACAACATCTCTGGTTATCACAGTTATTGCGCTTATTGCTCTCCTTATGGTCTCAATTTATATATTAAGTGCCCCCTCCTACTAATGTACCTAATTTATCTTCTCATAGTAATTGTAGTTTTAACTTTCTATGCAATAAGGAAGAAAACAAAAAAAAATGATTTTGAAAGAATTCATCGGGAAAGAGAAATAGCTAACGCACCAAAATTCCTCTATTTAAGGAATTTTCTTGTTGACGGAGATGATGGTGGAGGAGGAAACATTGAAATAATGAAACTAGTTCCGAAAGAGCTTGATTTAGCAAATAAATTAATTCATCTGAACCATCATCTCATAGCCGTTGGTAAACCCGAGGAAGACCTTCCTGAAATTGGGTTTGATCGAAAAAGATTTTCAAATGACACATGGCAGGAAGAAGTTTTAAAACTAATGAGAGATAGTCATTTAATTATTTATAGACCGGATACTTCCCCAGGTGTATTGTGGGAAATGGGTAAAATCTTAGAATTAGGTTACAGGGAAAAATTGATACTTTGGTCAGACATGGGCTTTGGTGAAAATAATGATATACAAAAAGCCAGGTACAATACATTCCGTCGTAAACTTGCCGAGCAATTCTCAGAACAAATTCCACCTTTTGAACGACATAAAAAATTTATGGTAAGTGATTCAAAGAATAGTTGGGAGGTGTTTTATTTGATAATTCAAACGTCTATTTATAAACGATTGTCAAATTTGAAATAATTGCTATCGTCGTGACATTTTCCCTCTGCTCGAGTCTTGCTCCTAAGAAATTACAAACAAAAGAATGATGCAGCATAGATTAATATTGAATTTGCAAATCTTTTACCTTTAACTTATGAGTGATACTTACATTTCCATAATTCCAAAAACCAAAGATTATCCTGAAAGGAAAGCTAAGGCAAATGAAATTCTTAATTGGTTAATAGCAAAAGATATTGTGAAACCTGAATTATCAGATTGCACTTTAGGTTCTGACAATGGGTATAGTGTTTCGCATGGGGCAAAAAGTGTTGTTGATGAACCAGAGTATTTACCTTTTGATTTAATAACAAATGGCCTCGATATTATTACAGAAACACAAGTTTTTCATCCGGGACAATTTTGGGATGATGAAGATGGAGATGTATCGAAGTTACCTGAAAGTAATCTTGGATTTATATTTTGGAATTGGCCACCATTCAACGAAACATTCATCAAAGAATTCAAAAACAAGTTGGGTTTTGATGTGGAAGTAATGATCGGGAAACTCTAAATAGTTCTATCAGCCAAAATTTTGTCCCTAAAAAAATAACAAAAGAAAGATACGGGCAGACCCCGGTTGTTTTCTTCTTTAAATAATTTGATATTTGGTTTTAATTATGGAAACAGAAATAACACTTCAAATTATTCTGATCAAGCCGACAAAGGATGTGGATTTTGGATTGCAAAAAGGATCTGGGAATAATTATGAAACAATTCAAAAGCAAAGATCGGCTGGTCTGGATCTATTATTTAAGTTTCCTGTTAAAATAAAAGGCGAAAGAAACAAAGACCCGCTTCCAAAATTTTCCGGGCCTTATGTTCAAGGCCCAACCGGCAGTAAATTTATTTATATTGATATAGGAACTTGCGCAGGGCAAATAGGCACCGCCTGGTCAAGAAGACTTAAAATTCCTTTGACAGGAATTGACTGGAAGGATATTGATAAATTAATTGCTGATACCAATTCTATTTTAGAAACAATTGTTCCCGGAACAGGACGAGATGGCGGACCCAATTGTGCAACAGTAAAACCATTTGATGGTTGGCACCTTAAGAAACTATAATTACAATCTTTTCATTCGTGAAAATGGGAAACCGTTACAACCAATTTTAGGGTTTTTTCTGTCAGCTATAATTGTTGCTTTAGCAGTTTCCAAAGTATTCGCATTATAAATTGTTAAACAAAACCCCCAATGATAAGGTTCCATGCCCGTGAAATTCATGTAGTCGATCCGGGTAAACAACCCGCCATTTGTTTTATTAGTTTTATCATTTTGTACTAGAATGTATTGTTCTGTTGTATCGCAAATAATGATATGATATTTAAGACTGGGTTGCTGCAACCAAATGGTATCGTTTATAGTATATTGTTCTCCATAATCATCCCCGAATGTGCCTTTCAAAAAAGCCGGTAGACTTTTCTTTATTGTGTGAGTAGTATCAGCCGGCTGGGCGAATGTTTGCTGCTTGCAAAGTGTGAATAGTATTGTTCCTATGATGAAAGCTTTTAGCATTGTATTTAATTTTTGTCTCCTCCCCCTTGGTTCGTGTCTCCAGGCAATGAAACGATTGAAGTCATTTATAATGCAGAGCCGCAATACTTGCAAAATTTTGCATTACGATCATGCCCTTCCTCCCCACAGCCCGGGCATGTTTCATGTCCATGCTTTTTACTTCGTACTGCTAAAGCTATGTCAGTCGTGATGATTCCTGTAGGTACGGCAATGATACCATAGCCTATAAACATTACGATGGATGCAATGAATTTTCCTAATGGAGTTACTGGTGAAATATCGCCATAGCCAACTGTAGTTATTGTAACGATAGCCCAGTAAATACTATCTGGAATGCTACTGAATCCATTTTCACCATTCTCAACAAGATACATGATCGATCCGAGGATTATGACCATGGCCAATACGACCAGCATAAAGATGAAGATCTTTTTTAAACTGGAATAAATGGCAGTTTTTAGAAACTCCATCTCAGTCAGGAAATGAGTAAGTTTAAAAATTCGGAAGATGCGTAAAAGCCGGAGTGCCCGTAATACCAGTAGTGATTGTGCACCAACAAAGAATATACTGAGGTAAGATGGAATGATGGCCAGCAGGTCTATAATTCCCAAAAATGAAAATACATATCCCAATGGTTTTTTTATACTAACCAGGCGGAGTATATATTCTATGGTGAACAAACCTGTGAAAACCCATTCCAGTACAAAAAAGAGATCTCCATATTTATTATGGTAAACCTTAATGCTATCAAGCATCACAACGACAATAGAACCCAGGATGAGAACCAGGAGTGCCTTATCAAATATTTTACCAGCAGTAGTATTTGATTCATAGATCGTTTCATGAAGCTTTGATTGCCATGATTGCTGGAGATTTTTCTGCATAAAGCAAAACTAAGATATTAAGTGGGCAATTGTACCACGCAACGGAATGGAAGAATGTAAAACATTTTTAAGCAGTTATATTAGTTTGGGATGATCTGTTCGCCTCGTCTGTATGTTTATCCGTCATCTCTTCAAGTTCTGTTTCAGTTTTTTCCTCTATATCCAGCAGCTCATTGTTTGCTTTATCATGACTTAGGATCAGTTCATTAATTTTTATACGTATAGATGCTGAGGTCTTGTTGACAGCTTTTTGAATAATAAAAAAACTGAGAAACGTAATAGAAACAATAATGTCACGGATAAGCTCCTGCAGATATGTATAGTGCCTTATGCTTTGAACAAGAAAAAAGAGCACTAAAAAAAAAGCAATAACAAATGTAAGCGGGTGCCCGTATATTTTTAATGCTATACTCACCATACTTTCGAACCACTCCTCCATTCGTTGATTGGCTGTTTTTTCTTTCATAACAGAAGGTACAGAAAATTCGTGCCATTGTTTCAATGCAATCAATATTTTTTCCCTCCCGGCCGGGATTCCTCCGCCCTGGATCGTGTCCATAATTAAGAAAGCCCCATTACGTAAAGAAACATAACGTTACAAGCCAATTACATGTTAGCTGTAAAAGAAAGATATTTGTTCCAGGAATGAGATACTACGTTTACGTTATCGAGCTATCAAAACGAGTGTTTACTGAAAACACCCGATTCAGGGAAGCTAATCCACAATTTAATGGAGTGCTTCAATGTCTTTATGTAGGAATGACGAGTAAAACCCCGGCAGAAAGATTCAAGCAACATAAAACAGGATATATAAATAAGAAGGGATACAAACTATCTGCCTATATCCCTCAAAAATACGGGAGCTATTTACGTCCCAGTCTTTACGAACATTTGAACAGTAAGCCAATGACAAGGCAGGAAGCTTTACTGATGGAAAAAAAACTTGCTTTAGATCTAAGAAGGCAGGGCTATGCAGTTTGGTTCAACTGAATATGATTTTATTGCGGGATCTCATCACCCTGAGCTTGTCAAACGGTTATTGAACTTTAGTACAAAAGATGAGTTTTTACTGTAAAGGAATTGGTGCAAGTACCGTTTTCTCCCATGCAATGAATTTGTTCTTCAATTTCAAAAAAGCGTCCGGGAATTTTTCCTTTATATTATTTTTCTCTGAGGGGTCAACAGACAGATCAAAAAGATATTCCTCACCTTTTTCATCACGCAACCATTTCCAACTGCCGTCACGAATAGCATAATGTTTTCTGCGCTGAAAAATTCTCCAGTACAGCGTTCTTGGTACTTCAGTTTTTTCCCCCGTTAGCACCGGCATCAGATCTATCCCATCTAAAGGAAAATTTTTATCTGCCCTGGCTCCTGCAAGAGCAAGTATTGTTGCTGTCCAGTCCATGGTTGTAGAAACCTGTGTTGTTATTGAAGCTTCCTTAAGTTTTCCTGTCCATCTAACGAACGCCGGCTCACGAATACCACCTTCCCATAATTGCATTTTCCCACCTTTATAAATTCCGTTGTCAGAAAATTTTTCACCACCATTATCACTTGTGAAAATGATCACTGTATTATTGGACAAGTTAAGATCATCGATCGCTTTCACAACATTACCCACTGCATCGTCAAGGCTTTTCATCATTGCGGCATAAACCTGCGGCGAGCCACCTTTACTCCATTCAGTACCATTACCAGGAGCCACAGGCTTATCTCCGGGTGCCTGCCATGGCCAGTGAGGTGCACTGAACATTAGTGAAAGAAAGAAAGGTTTCTGGTGTCGCTGTTTTATAACTTCAATTGCCTTTTCACCGAGTATATCCGTGATATAACCACTCTTCTCTATTGGTTTATCATTCTCATAAAGATCAGGTTCGCCACGAAAAGCAGTATGAGAAATATAATCGGTTGCGCCGGATTTAAATCCGAAAAAATAATCAAAGCCGTTTTTATTGGGTGTATGCTCAGGTTGATATCCCAAATGCCATTTTCCAACAAGATAAGTTTCATAGCCTGCTTTCTTCAACAACGTTGCTATTGAGGGTGTTTCAGAAGTTAATCCTACAAGACTATCGTCCGCAATAGGCTCATACAATCCAACTGTTAGCCGTGCGGGATAACGCCCTGTAATAAAAGCAACTCTTGTTGGCGTGCATACAGGTGCTGCTGCATAGGCATTCATGAACTTTACACCTTGGGCACATAACTTATCGAGGTTGGGTGTTTGATAATCTTTTCTTCCATAACAACTGAGATCTGCATAACCAAGATCATCTGTCATGATATAAATGATATTTGGTCTTGCGTCTTTTTGTGCTGATAAGAAATTGAAAGAAAAACTGAAAAGTAAAATAAAAATGTTGCGACGCATATAATGTGTTTGATAAGAAAGTTACGTAATCCTTCTCAGACTAGTCTTCGCCCAATCTAAATAAATGTGTCTTATAAAGAAGAATCTTGGAGAGCTAAACAAAAAATTTTGCAGATAAACCATCAAGGCATCAAGATAAAATAAACGATAACTTTAGCTATATTAGTTTTTTGTAGTAACTTTTCTTTACTATGAACTACAAAGAAATTTACCAGTATAGCATAAATGAAAAAGAAAAATTCTGGGCTGAACAAGCCCGGCAATTGAAATGGTTCAAGGAGCCTTCGAATATTTTAAGCAAGAATGAGAAAGGTTTTTATACCTGGTTTGCTGATGGTGAAATGAATACTTGTTATCTCTGTCTTGACTTTCATATAGAGCAAGGAAGAGGCGAACAAACTGCATTGATCTATGATTCGCCGGTTACGAATACCATAAAAAAATATTCTTACGCTGAGCTAAGAGATGCAGTTGCAAAATTTGCAGGTGGCTTGCAAGATCTTGGAATTACAAAAGGTGATACTATTGTGATTTATATGCCCGTTATACCCGAGGCGGCCATTGCGATGCTGGCCTGTGCAAGGATAGGCGCCATTCATTCTGTAGTGTTTGGTGGTTTTGCTCCACATGAGTTAAGTGTTCGCATTGATGATGCGCAACCCACAGCGATCATCTCTGCCTCCTATGGAATTGAAATTGATAAAACGATACCTTATAAACCACTTGTTGATGATGCGATCAACGAATCACAACACAAACCTGCCTATAAGATATTTTTCCAGCGTAAACCGGGGTATGATAATTTAAATGGAAAAGATGAACTTGATTTTTCAGAAATACTGGAGAACGGTGCTGCTGCTGATTGTGTTCCTTTATTATCAACAGATCCTTTATACATCATTTATACTTCAGGCACTACAGGAAAGCCAAAAGGTGTTATAAGAGATAATGGCGGTTATGCGACTGCGTTAAAATTCAGCATGAAGAGTTTTTATAATATGGATCCGGGTGATGTATTTTGGGCGGCAAGTGATATTGGTTGGACAGTTGGTCATTCTTACACCATCTATGCTCCCTTACTGCATGGATGCACTACTATTATGTATGAAGGTAAACCGGTGAGAACACCTGATGCTGGTTCTTTTTGGCGGGTGATCGAGCAACATAAAGTAAAAGCTTTGTTCACTGCACCTACGGCTATTCGTGCAATAAAGAAAGAAGATCCCAAAGGAAAATTATTGGAGCAATATGATCTCAGTCATTTCAAAACATTATTTGTTGCAGGCGAACGTTGTGATCCTCCCACTTATCATTGGATAAATGATCTGTTGCATTGTCCTGTTGTTGATCATTGGTGGCAAACAGAAAGTGGTTGGCCCATGCTTGGTATCATGATGGGTATTGAACATTTCGAACCAAAAGCTGGTTCGGCAGGAATGCCTGTTTGCGGATATGATATTGAAATTTTTTCTGAAGATGGCCAACAATTGGGAGGAAATGTTGAAGGAATGGTGTTAGCAAAATTGCCATTGCCTCCGGGTTGTTTGCCCACACTTTGGAAAAATGATGAACGCTTCCGCAAAGGGTATCTCGAAAAATTTCCGGGATATTATTTAACGGGTGATGGAGGTCATAAAGACAATGATGGATATTTCTATATCATGGGCCGTATTGATGATGTGATCAATGTTGCCGGCCATCGGTTGAGCACGGGAGGAATGGAAGAAATTGTAGCGATGCATGATGCCGTAGCCGAATGTGCAGTTGTTGGAATTGCAGATGAGTTAAGAGGTCAACGACCCGTTGCATTGGTGTTATTAAAAGATGGTACTGCAATTGAAGAAAGTAAATTGGAAGAAGAACTGGTTAATTTGATCAGGGAAAAAATTGGTGCAGTAGCCTGGTTTAAAAATGCAACGATCGTAAAAAGATTACCAAAGACAAGATCAGGAAAAATTCTTCGTAAGATCATTTGCAAGATTGCCGATGGTGTTGAATATACTACACCTCCTACCATCGATGATCCGCTTATTCTTACAGAGATATCAGAAAAATTAAAAGAGAGAAAGATCGGAATGGCGTTTCAGTGAATGAACTTAGTGAATTTAATAAACCAATATTTCTGCTTCTAATTCATGTCATAGATGACTTTCAACAAAATGATTTATTAAAGCCGGCTTTATGTGGAATCGCTTTCCTCCATTAATACAGGCCATTATTACTGGTCTAATCGTTGCGATTGCAGGAACAATACCCTGGGCATTTCTTGTTCGTTTAAATCTTGATCATCTTCCTTCAGTTCCATGGTGCATAATACCTGCTTCCATTTATCTCTGGTTTTTCTGGAAATATGTAAATGGAGCCGGTTGGCCCCGCTCCACTGCTGCAATAAGAAAAAAAACAGCAAGGTCAAATCAACTCAGTAGCGAAGTATGGGGTTCAGCGATCGTAGCAGGTATATTAGGTTTAGTATCTCTTGTAATTTTTTCAGGCCTGCTAAACCGTATGATAAAGCTGCCGAAACAGGATGTATCAGAATTATCACACGTTCCTTTTGCATCTTTATTTTTTATATTACTTATGAGTGCTGCTTTTGCGGGTGTCGTCGAAGAAACTGCTTTCCGCGGTTATATGCAGAAACCTATTGAACAACGCCATGGCCCCGTAATTGCTATTGTGGTGACAGGATCTTTTTTCGGGTTTATGCACTTTACTCACCCTGAGACCACATTCGCTTTGTTGCCATTTTATTTTTCTGTGGCAACTATTTATGGCATGCTTGCTTATATCACAAATTCTATTTTACCAGGAATGATTCTTCATGCAGTGGGCAATGTATTTGGGAGCATGGACTTATTGCTTCGTGGTCAATCAGAATGGCAGCAATCTGCTGTACCGCAACCATTGATATGGGAAACCGGAACAGATGGCTCGTTCTGGCTTTCATGTGTGGGGTTGATCGTTATTGGTACAATTACAGTATGGGCCTATACGAATGTGGCTAAAGAAATGAAAAGATCACAGTCAGCAGGATGAAATTGTGACATTGCCACGCATTTTCTTATTCAGCTTCCCATAAAAATTAATGGTATATTCAACTACTGATCCACACTGCTAACATTTTAGCTTAAGTAAAAAGAGAATTACGACCGGATATAAAGAACAAATTCAATGAACCAAGCCCGCCAGCTCGCCGCCATTATGTTCACCGATATAGTCGGTTACACGGGCATGATGCAGGCCGATGAGCAAAAGGCAGTAGCGGTAATAAAACATTATAACTCCTCCCTTGAAGAATTAGTAAAGCAATATAATGGCCAGGTATTAAATTATTATGGCGATGGAAGCCTTTGTATTTTCCAAAGCGCTACCGATGCAGCTAATTGTGCTCTTGCTGTTCAAAAGGAATTGAAAAACGATCCTGCAGTCCCATTACGTATCGGTTTACACATCGGTGAAGTTTTTTTTGAAAATGAAAAAGCATTGGGTGATGGAGTGAATGTGGCCTCAAGGGTTCAATCACTGGGACAAGAGAACAATATTTTAGTTTCTGCTGAATTTCATGATAAAATAAAAAACAATTCTTCCTTTACATCTATTTCGCTGGGTCAATTCGAATTTAAAAATGTCAGAAAGCCATTGGAAATATTTGCATTGACCAATGAAGGATTGTCAATTCCGCAGCGGAGTAAGATGGAAGGGAAACTAAAGAAAAGATCAGGAAAGAAACAGGTCATTATTGTAGCATCGTTGATCATCCTCTTTTGTGTAGCTGGTTTTTTAATTTACAAAACATTCTTTGCTGGGAAAGCTGATGCATCAAACGAGCAATCCATTGCCGTACTCCCCTTTGTAGATATGAGCCCTGCAAAAGACCAGGAATACTTCAGTGATGGCATGAGTGAAGAATTATTAAATCTTTTGGCAAAGATCCAGGGTTTAAAAGTGATCTCTCGTACTTCATCTTTTTCTTTTAAAGGAAAAAATCTTGATGTCCGGAAGATTGGTGAGAACCTGGGTGTTGATAATATACTGGAAGGCAGTATCCGCAAATCGGGTAATACGATCCGCATTACAGCGCAGTTGATCGAAGTAAGTAAAGGAACTCATCTATGGTCTGAAACATATGACCGGGAGTTGAAAGATGTATTTGCATTACAGGATGAAATTTCAAAGATGATCGTTGACATTTTAAAGATCAAGCTAAGTGGTAAACAACCAAACCAGTTAGCAGGAAGTTTCACCAAAAATCCTGAAGCTTATGAGGATTATCTGAAAGGACGCTATCACTGGAACACGAGAACAGATGAAGGGATAAAAAAAGCAATTGGATATTTTCAAGATGCAATAAAGAAGGATTCCAATTATGCCGGGGCATACTCCGGATTGGCAGATACGTACCTTACTCTCTATGACTATGAGTTAATGTCTTTTGATGAATCAACTTCAAAAGCAAAAGATGCGGCTCTACGGGCATTAAAGATAAATGAGAATCTTGCCGAGGCGCATAATTCTCTTGCACATATCGACTTGCATGAGTGGAAATGGAAAAGTGCAGAAGAAGGTTTTCGAAAAGCTATTGCATTAGATCAAAGTTATGTACTGGCTCATCATTGGTTTGCGCTCTGCCTCACAGCCATAGGAAAAACAAATGAAGCAGTTACCCAGATGGAGAAAGCCAGGGAGCTTGATCCACTGTCAACCCGTATTAATGCTGACCTGGGGATGGCTTATATTTCTGCGGGAAGATATGATGATGCAATCAGCCAGGAGCAAAAAACACTGGAGTTGAATCCAAAGTCAGCGGGTGCCCGTTGGATACGTGGTATGGCTTACCAACAAAAGAAAATGTTTGGTGAAGCGATCAAAGATTACCAATCTGCATTAGAACTTTCACACAATAATCCAAATTTTCTTGCTGCACTTGGACATGTTTATGCATCAAGTGGAAATATTGCAGGAGCACATAAAGTTTTGGATACTTTATTTGTTGTGAGCAAACAGGAACCTGTGTCTCCATTTTTCTTTGCTCTTGTATATGCCGGACTTAACGATAAAGAAAAGGCGTTGGAATGGCTGCAAAAAGCTTACGAAGAAAAATCAGGTTCAGTACGATACCTGAAGATGGAGCCACGTTTGCAGAACCTGCGCAATGACCCACGTTATATTGAGCTCATGAAAAAAATCGGGTTATATAAATGATCGATCATACAATCCTGTAATTGATCTCTCTCATGTGACTTAATATGTAACGAAGCAGTAAAAACAATTATCTTCCAATCTAAATCCTTGACATGTCCATAACCTGCTTAAACTGCAATGCCCCGGTAAACGAAAGCTATTGTTCCCGGTGCGGACAGAAGGCTGAAGTAAAAAGACTTACCTGGCATAGCCTGGGAGAAGAAGTGTTTCATTTTTTCACTCATATAGAAAAAGGATTTTTGAAAACAACCGGTCAGCTTATCATACATCCAGGCAGGCTTTGCAAAAACTATCTCGATGGAAAGAGAAAAGCTTATCACAAACCAGTAAGCTTTTTATTAATATGGATCACCATTTATCTTTTCACCTGGTACCTGGCTAATCACTTTACCCATTTCGAGAATAGAACTACTTCTACTTTAGTTACATGGGACGCTTCCACTCTCAATATTATTCAAAAATACAGGAGCTTAATTGATATTCTTATCTTACCTGTAACAGCTCTCCTAAATTGGCTGATCCTTGCCCGGCCCAAATTAAATTACGTGGAGGTATTTTGTGTTTCATTTTATTTATTCTCATTTACATTTATATTTCATATAACTCACATTACCATTACTTCACTTTTGGGCATTCATTATAAAGACAATACCGGTGAATATATCACAGCGGTTTTTGTGGGTATCTGGGCGATTTATGCATGTTACGATTTTTATAAGCTGTATAAGACCCCGTTTCTGATTCCGAAATTAATTGTATGGATTATTGCTGCTTTCCCCGCTTACTTTTATGCTGGCAAAATGATTGCAAAGTTATTGGTGGCGATAGGTTTTTAAATCCTCTTTCTGCCCCCGTTAGTTGTATGTAAAAAATAAAGGCACGTTGCGTGTCTCTCGTTTGATAGCGAGTTTATTGAATATGATATTCTTTCTTAAGGAATATAATTAAGTTACCCGCCATTGTTTTTAATCTTTCCTGCCTTACCCTCACTCCTCTTATCACTGTTTTTAAGTATTGGCTTGATGAAATTATTTTATTGATTGAAAAAGCATCTTGCATAAACAAAAGCGGGTTGCCGGCCGGCTTGTTATAATTTGCAAAATCGGTTGTATCAATCTGCGAGTAAAGGATGTTGCCATCGAAAATAGTTCCTACCAGGTCCCTGAAACCATCACGAATACTTCGTTCGTCTTCGCTTAATATCAAGAGATATCTGATTTGCTGATCATATGACATGATGCTATCCGATGCGGGTAGATTCCTGATCAATCGTAATGCCCCCGAATTTTTAAGTTGTTGCAGCGTACGATCATTTGGAGAGAAATACTGGGGGCGGCTGAGATTGCGGGCATAATAATATGTATCACTGCCTTTGTTCCTGTAATCATTCAGGCAGCTGATGAGAGAATCACACATGCTCTCTCTTTTTTTTCTGTAAACAATGTTTTGCATTATTTGAATAGTATCGCTTTTCAGGTCTTCAATCATTGTAATTATGAATTGTTTTTCCCTTTTGTGCTCAATGAAATGTTCACGTTGATTTTCCACAAGGAATCCTGCCGTCACAGCCAGGAAAAGCATAAAAAATTCCCAGAAATAATGGGTCCATTTTTTTCTTGCAGTATGAGCATGGTGATGAACTTCCATACGATTAAGATAACATATTTTTCTTAGGCTTAATTCGTTTTTGTAAATAAAAGCCACGTGGCCAGTATGTAGAAATGCAGATGAATGATTCTATTCCATTATGCAATCATGGAATTTTGAATAGAATCCTGGGTAAATGCCTCTTGGTTGAGAGAACAAAATTGAATTAAAAAACTATCCACCTCATGTTGTTCCTGTGTTTGAAAGTATGCATCAATTTTGTTATCATAAACTCCAATAACTTTTTGATCTTTTAAAGCCAGGTACTGATAAGGGAATTGTTTAAATAGGTCAGCTTGGTTGTCTAAAAAATATTGAAATTCTTTTTCTAACACGGTATTGATTTTTGATTACACAATACTAAGTAATTATTATGCCATGGCAAATACCTCTTTCGTGGTATTTATGGCGGTTCTTTAATCCCTTTTTGGATGGTTTAACTTCAATTATCCAACCTGAGCCATGTTTAAACTTATTTTATTACCGGAGGACTAATTTATAAAAAAAGAAGCAGTCGTATGAGCTGCTTCTTTTTTTAAAGGATTTTGAAAATTAAACTTTGTAAATAAAAATCTAACTAAACAATCCGCCTTTTTTCAATTCACGAACGCCTTCGCCAATCAAAAATCCATTCTGATAAATTTGTATCGTATATTTTCCGAGCATAAAATCATTAGGCTGTGTATAAGAAAACTGTACTGCTTTCTTTTGTGCTGTCACTATCTCAACCGGTAATTTGGTAGTAAATGATTTGTCACCTTCTTCACGGGTTGTAAAAGTTCCTGAACCTAATGCTTCTGTTGATACGGGTTTACCGTCCGGTCCGGTAACAACCACAAACACATCGGTCATACCTGGTTCAGCAATACGGTTGTTTACATCAAATGATATCATTAGTTTGTCAACACGTTTTGCAGTTTCTGTCGTTTTTTCTTTGCCACTGCTTTTTATATTCACTGGTGTAATGGCGATATTAGAAGCATTTAATGTGGAAGCGATATCAACTTTCTTTGTAAGATCTTCTTTGATAATATTTGTAGCTGTAAGGTCTTCTGTTAATTTTGTTTTCTCTTCTGTCAGTACAACTTTCTCCTGTGTTAATACCTGGTTGTCCTGGGTTAAACGTGCCATATCAGCTTCCATAACAACTATCTTATCATTTAATGATGTGATCAGGACTTTAGCTCTTGCCAATTCTGCTGCTGTTGCGTTTTTCTTATTTAGGATACTGCGTATTTCAGCTTTTGTTTTTGCGATCTCAGAATTTTTTTCAGTCAATTTATTTGACATCTCACTATTGACACCTGCCATGGAATCGAGACGGGCCAATGATTCATCAAAACTTCTTTGCACATCACTTTTTTCATCGGTTACCTGGGCAATTTGTGATTCCTGTGCTACAATAACTTCATTGTTTTTGGTTTTGTCAACCAGTAAATAAGCGGTTACACCTATCAGGGCAACTGCTAAAACGCCGATAATAATGTTTTTAGAACTATTGTTTCGTGGCGTTTGCCTATATGTTGTTGTTGATATAGGTTCGTTTGTATTTGTCATGATATAAATTTTAGCGGTTTAAAAATTAGTATGCTAAACGAAATCTTTCAGATTCAGCTGTAATTTGAAAAGATTTTTATCGTTCTAACCACCATTAGCCCAGAACCGTGCCATAATTTGGTTTCATTTTATTGGAGATAATCTTTCGAATGACTATCTGTTGATTAGTAGCAGATAGTGGCTTATGAAGATGTGAATATAACTTTAGTATGCAGCTATTGTACAGATCAATATTAACCAGAACAGGATTGGTGTTGCTGGTATCTCAGGGAGAATTATATAAAAAGTGAATAGATATATATTCTTTATTGATCAATTAATGCAGTATTGGTATGTTTAACTGCTTGTTATCTTACTTGAAGGAACTACTGGTTTGATCTTTTTTAGAGAATCTTCAGTGTTTTTAATTTGCTGTTTCTTCTTTTTATCTTCTTCTTTTTTTAATTCAGCAGCTATTTTAGCATCTGCTTTTTTCTTTTTATTAAAAAAACCTCTCAATAGAATATTATTTTTTGCAGCTTCCATATTTTCATTAAGTCCTTTGGTAGCACCCTTTATATTAACCATGGTTGTATCAAGTGATTCAGTCAATCCACTATTATTAATTTTAGCTGTAAACATCGCAAACTCATTTGAAGCGGTTTGCAGGTTGACCAATGTACTCTGAAGACTATTCGAAAACTTCTCATCACTTATCAATTTTGATAAGGCGCCATTGCCATTATTCATTTTGGTAGTGAATTGTGCCAGCTGATCTGTTATAATGCCGGCATTATCCACGCTGGTTTTTGCACTCAGCATTACATCTTCCATTTCTATAGCATTTTTTGTAAGGATGATATCACCGTTTTTTACTGGACTATTACCAACGGTACCGGGAGAAATAGTTAATACTTTATCGCCCATCAAACCGTCAGAACCAATACTCGCTTTTGCATCCTTTTTAATAAACTCCTGGTATTTTTTTCTAATCACCAGGTCAACCATTACAGATGTATCCGTTAGCAATTCGACATCAGATACGTTCCCGATATTAATACCCGAAAAGCGAACATTATTGCCTACTTTCAGACCACTTACAGTTTTGAATGTTGCACTTATGTGAAAGGTATTTCCGAATATATTTTTTTGTTTGCCTACAAAATAGATCGTTGCCACAAATAACACCAAACCTACTACTACAAAAACTCCCAATTTCCATGAGGAGCCGGATTCTTTACGCATAACTTATGTTTTAATAAATAACTAATTAAAAAATGAACGCACCCATGCATCATCGCTTTTCTCCAGTGCTTCATAGCTTCCTTCTGCTACCATTACACCATCTTTTAAAATTACCAGCCTGTCGCCGGTCAATTTTGCACAAGCCATATCATGGGTGATAATAATAGAAGTTGTTTTATATTTTTTCTGAACGCTTAGTATCAGTTCACTTATTTCCCGTGAAGTGATAGTATCTAAACCTGTTGTTGGTTCATCATACAATACGATCTCTGGTTGTAAAATAAGTGTTCGAGCCAACCCGATTCTTTTGCGCATACCACCTGATAACTCAGCAGGCATTTTATCAATAGCTTCTGTTAGCCCCACACTTCCCAGTACTGATTGTATTGCTTCATCTACTTCTTTGTTCGTTGATTTTTTTGAATGACGTTTTAACGGAAAAGAAAGATTTTCCCTTACACTCATTGAATCATACAATGCTGAATTCTGAAAAAGAAAGCCAATCCTTACTCTTATTTCATTCAGTTGCTGGTTATTCAGTTTGGTAATGTCTGTATCAAACACTTTTAATTCGCCTTTATCTGCCATAACTAAACCTACAAGGCATTTTATTAAAACTGATTTTCCCGAGCCGGATTTACCCAACACCACAAGGTTCTCACCTTTTTTTACAGTAAGGTCAATTCCTTTCAGGATATCAGTATTTTTTCCAAAAGACTTATACAAACCTTTTATGTCGATTACAGGAGCTGAATAATCAGCAACTCTATATTTTTTTGTATTTGTTTCTGTCTGTATCATTTTTATCAGGATAAAAGATCGGTTAGCTGCACAGCGATCATATCAATAATAAATATTGTAAGTGATGCGGTTACTACTGCAGAGTTAGCAGCCTTACCTACACTCTCCGTCCCGTTGGCTGCGGTGAATCCTTTGTAGCAACCGATCAACCCAATAAAAAAACCAAAGAAAAAAGTTTTAAGAGTGGCTGGAATAATATCTAAAAACTCCAATGAAGAAAGCACCTGGGCAAAATAACGGTACATTGTTACATCACTATGAATATTAATACCTGCAAAGCCTCCTAAAATCCCAATGCCATCTGCAAAAACTACCAGGAGTGGAACCATCAGGGTCGTAGCAAGTACTCTTGTTACAACTAAGTATTTATAAGGATTAATTGCAGATACTTCCATTGCATCAATTTGCTCAGTCACTTTCATTGATCCTAATTCAGCGCCTATACCAGAAGAAATTTTTCCGGCACAAATCAACGCTGTGATAACGGGAGCAATTTCACGTATTAACGAAAGTGCAACCATTCCGGGAAGCCATGATTCAGCGCCAAACTCAGCCAATGTTGGCCGCGATTGAATAGTAAGAACTAATCCCATTATGAAACCAGTGATGGCAACCAGGGGCATCGATTTATAACCGATCGTATAGCACTGTCGCAGAAACTCTTTTAATTCATAAGGAGGTTTTATAACTTCTTTAAAAAACCTTGCAATGAAGATTGTAAAATTGCCGGCTTCGGAGAATGTATTTTTTAAGGTGGCAATCATTTTTTAGGTTTTTATGTAAGTTCTTAGTTAGAAATAAAAACCTACGTAAGCTGAAACGACACGATCTTCTTTTGACATACCATATGTACCGCTTAATGTTACTTTATTAAATAAGGAAAGAAATATTCCAGGGCCATAGCCGATATGCCATGAGTTCGATTGTTCGCCAGGATACCATACACGGCCTACATCATAAAATCCTATCACCCCAATCTTCCCGTTAAACACCTTACTTCTTGCATCGAACATTAACCGTACCTCATTATTATTATAGAAACTTTGTTTCCCATAAAACCTTTCTTTACGGAAACCCCTCAGGTTTTGATCGCTGCCTATTGTGTTTAATTGATAAAATTCCGGCGTACCACTCAATGTAGATCCACCTGCACGAAAAGCAAGTGATATAAATTTAAAAACAGGAATGTAAACAGCCGCCTCAGATGTAAGTCGCATAAATGAATGATCACTTGTATTCAGATTATGTGTATAGGATGCAGCAGTTTGAAAAGTAAATCCTTTTACCGGAATGACAGGGTCGTCTGTTTTTTGATACTTGTATTTTATTTCTCCACCTACAAAATGTGCTCTTTCTAAATTAATTTCGAGATTGTCCGTGGCAAAATCTTTTATAATACGAGACTCATCCTCTTTGATCTTTACTGTTTGATAAAACCCGTTAAACCCCACGAAATGGTGGCCCATATTGCGGTTGATACCTGCTTTGCCATAAAACTCCTGGCTACGCAACCGGTAATAACGGGTACCAAAAGAAGAATAATATATGCTTTCATTTCCTACTCCAAAGAAATTAACGACAGTAGGTATTCCTGCACCTGCAGTAAGGACTGCATTCCATTTACCGATTGCCTGGTAAAAAATACTATTGTATTCAAGATTCACCGACGCACGGGTAAGAGAATATTTCACTTTAATACTTTGGTCGTGGCCAACCGGCTCTTTACGCCATTGTTCTGTTTTTTTGCCAAAGCCGATTGTCACTGAAATAAATCCTGCACTAAACCGCGGCCCTTTACCGTCATAATCAAAACTTTTATAGTTGTATGAATTCATTGCAGAATCATTGCTGATATGCAGTCTCGTTTCATCGGAAGCAATAAAACCACTTTTTTCAGAATCATATACCTGGGTTAGTTTTTTACTGCCGGAAACAGATGAGGCGTCAATGACTGAATCTTTTCCTTCACCTCCGATCACACGGATAAGAATTCCTTTGCCGGATGAGCCATTGATGCTGAACACATCATTGTCATTCATACCATACAATCTTATTTCATTTGTTTCAGTTGTAAAAAACTTCCGGTTGTAAAATGGTTCCTTTCCTCTTTCTCCATCTTTTTTGATCTTATATATTTCTACCGTTGTCTCATTATCATTTACCCTGCTTATTTCGAAAAATTCTTTTTTATCACTGCCGGGGATATCAACATTTTCAGCAAGAAATTTATAATAAACTGTTGCATATTCAACAAGATGATTACGGCGTGATTTTAATTTACTGATCATTTCATTTCCTGAAACAGGAAATACTTCGGGAGGGAGAAGGCCTACTGCCTCCTCAATAACTCTATCAGTAAGTAAATGTTTCAGATCTTCTGCAATTGTCACCCATTGTTTTAATGAAGGTTCATTCGCCATTCGCCTGTCGAGGTTGCGTGCAGGAAAGTTATACGTCGTTATATCTTTAATTGTAGAGTCGAACGATTGCAAATGGCCGAACCCTGCAACTGAAATTACACTGCTTAGCCTTTTACCATCCAATTTTGTAAAAGCCTGGTCGCGGTCTCTTGGAACAGGTCTGAAGATCTTTTTATCACCATCATTAAAAGCTGCCCATCTCCACTGGTCTTCATGCCTTCCCCAATCACCGATGAAAAAATCAAATAACCTTGCTTTTATAAATGCTAACTGATCAACACTGTGATCATTGTCTTCTGCAAGTTCTTCAAGTAGTTTTTCTGTTCCGACAATTTTTTTTGAGTTACCAAAGTTTGGAGCTGTTTCCCAATTTTCATCGGGACGTTGTTCAAAAAGATAAAGTTGGTTGGCAAAATCTTTATTAAATGTATCTAATGCAGGTTGTTCAGGTAAGAAAATAATTTCAGGCCATGTATGATAAATTTTAGCCGCTTCTGCCATAGGGGCAATAGTAACTGCTGAATAAGGATGTGCAATGGAAACCTGGTCATCAATAATAGTTTCAATGAAAGTGCCCTGGTAAATTTCGGGTAATGCTTTGCCAAAAGATTTGTCAATACTTCTTAATACATACTCCCTTCCCTCTTTATCCCGCAACCTTAATGTTTTTGATTGACGTCCTCCCCCTTTTTCATATGGGATTAACCCGCCTGCAAGTGTGTCTAGTTTTACTACTTTAACTTTTACCGGAGTTGCCCATTCTTTACGGTAATGAGTGCCCCAGCGTTTTTGATGAGCTGGATCAGTATTATATTGCGGACCCGCAACAACTATTTTATAAGAAGAATCTTTTGAAACATAAACCGGAGCCATTTGGCTATAACTAATACTTGTTATCAAAAGTGATAACAATAAAAAAATGAATTTTACATAACAGCATAGTTTTTTGGTAATTATAAAGCGCATAATATCATCCTGTTTAAGAAAGTGTATAGAAAAACCTTGCCAGAAATTATTTTTTAACCACTTCACAGTTAGTTCTGAACTGTTTTAGTATAGAAAATGGTTTTTTTAGACAGAGAATGAGATTTACGGAAAACCTGCATTCTGTAAGAGGTAAAGATGAACTACTTTGAATGATATAGTATTACACAACTATCTAAATAACTTACATCAATCACACCTACTGTGTATTTTATTACCCAAAAATGCATAACCCGTCTTATAAAGGATATATCTTCCAAACTCCTAATTTTAGAGTATGGAAAATGTCAGTGTAATTATATTATTTCTCTTTGGTATTACTTTTTTGGGACTGCTGAGTTTCCGCTACAAATTCCCTTTCCCGATCATATTGATAATTTCAGGAATTGCTATAAGCCTGGTGCCAGGTTTACCGGTAATATCGCTTAATCCTGAAATTATTTTTGTCATCTTTTTGCCACCCCTTTTATACTATGCGGCGTGGAATACCAGCTGGAATAATTTCAAAAGCTCTATAAGTTCTATTACCCGAGCTGCTGTGGGTCTTGTGTTATTTACCACATCACTGGTAGCAGTTGTCGCCTACTTTCTGATACCGGGTATTAGCTGGCCATTGGCATTTCTTATTGGTGCTATTGTTTCACCTCCTGATGCTGTTGCGGCCACTTCCATCACTAAAGGATTGGGATTACATCCTAAAGTGATAGCAATAATAGAAGGCGAAAGCCTTGTAAATGATGCCAGTGGATTGATTGTTTATAAATATGCTTTAACAGCAATCACTGCTGGTAATTTTGTTTTGTGGCAGGCCGGATTCAACTTTATACTGGTAGTTGCAGGCGGCGCTGCCATCGGCCTTGCTATTGGGTATGGGATGTATCTCATTCATAAAAAATTTGTGTGTGACCCGGTGATTGAAGTAACACTTACTTTCCTCACTCCTTTTGCATCGTATCTGCTTGCTGAACGGTTTCATCTTTCGGGTGTCATCGCCGTTGTAACAACAGGCTTATATCTTTCTTTTCGTTCCAGCCAGATATTCAGTCATGAAAGCAGGATAATGGCTTATTCAGTATGGGAGGTAGTAGCGTTTATTTTAAACAGCCTCGTCTTTATCCTACTTGGCTTGCAACTGCGTAGTGTAATGCAGGGAATAAGCGACTATCCAATAAGTACATTAGCATTGTATGGCATTGTGATCAGCCTGGTTGTAATTGCTGTAAGGTTTATCTGGATATTGCCCCGCGTTTTGGTGCCTCGACTGCGAAATGAAATCATAAGAGATAATATCAACCCACGTAATATATATGTATTCGCATGGGCAGGTATGCGTGGTGTAGTGTCAATGGCAGCTGCATTGGCATTGCCACTTACATTGGCTAGTAATATTCCTTTCCCACATAGGAACCTTGTGATCTATCTTACTTTTTGTGTAATTGTATCTACGCTGGTATTTTTAGGACTCACACTTCCATGGGTAATAAAAAAATTAAAGCTTCAAAAACATTCCATGGCTGCAGAAGAATACGAGGTCCGCAATTATGTTGCCACAGAAACAATAACGCATATCGAAGAAAACCTTTCTTTAATGCATGATACATTACTGAACAATATTAAAAGCAAGTACGAAGTAAAATATAACCGGCTCCAAAAAACAGATCTTCCTGCCAACTACTTTGGAAAAGGCGAAACTTTAGGTGGCAATATTTTTAATGAATACACCCAGGTACAAATAGACATGATAGGTGTAGAAAGGAAAACACTTGAAAGATTGCACCATCAGGGCAAAGCAAGTGAAGAAATAATAAGAAAGATTGAAAAGGAACTGGACCTGGAAGAGACAAGACTTAAAATGGAGATATATCAATGAGAAAAATTCCTGGCGTTCATCCGTTTTACCGATGGATCAATTAATAAAAACAGCCCTGTTTAAAATGCTAAACAGAGCCGTTCAATTTTATTTTGTAGTTCGTTAAAGCGTTGCAATATCAATTACAAACCTGTACTTCACATCGCTTTTTTCCATTCTATCAAATGCTTTGTTCACATCTTTGATATCGATCAGTTCAATATCAGCAGTGATATTGTGGGTCGCACAGAAATCAAGCATCTCCTGTGTTTCTGCAATGCCACCAATCAATGAACCTGCAATGCTTCTGCCCTGGAAGATAAGATTGAAAGCTGGTATCTGTGCCGGTGATGGAGGTAGACCTACACAAACCATTGTACCTTTTGTTCTGAGCATGGTCAGGTAAAAATTACAATCATGGTCGGCAGCTACGGTATCAAGGATAAAATCAAAATAGTTCTGTACCCCTTTTACCTGCTCCTCATCTTTTGTCACTACAAATTTGTGAGCACCTAATCTCATTGCATCTTCTTTTTTTGATGGAGAAGTGCTGAGCACTGTTACTTCTGCACCAAAAGCCACAGCGAATTTTACTCCCATATGCCCGAGGCCACCTAAACCAACTACAGCTACTCTCTGCCCCTTCCCTACTTTCCAGTTGCGCAACGGCGAGTAAGTAGTAATACCAGCACACAATAAAGGAGCAGCTTTATCTAGTGGTAGTTTCTTATCTACTTTAAGTACAAAGTTTTCATCGCATACAATCTGGTTTGAATACCCACCATAAGTAGTACCATCACCATGTCTTTCTGGGCTACCATAACTAAAACTAACCCCACCCAAACAGTATTGCTCAAGGTCTTGTTTGCAATTATCGCATTCCCTGCATGAATCTACCATACAACCAACACCAACTGTATCGCCAACTTTGAATTTGGTAACATGATCCCCTACTTCGGTTACTATGCCAACCATTTCATGACCTGGCACTAACGGATATGATGACATTCCAAAATCATTTCGGATAAAATGTATATCTGTATGACAGATGCCGCAATATTTTATTTCCAACAGCACATCATGCGGACGGGGTTTTCTTCTTGTAAAATCCCATGGTACCAGGTCTTCTGAAGCAGCCATTGCTGCATATGATTTGGATGGTAACCTTGTTTCAACAACATCCGCAACGGGTGATTCTTTTGTTTCTAACATAAAATAATTTTTAAGTGGAATAAATGATTGCCAGTGGAGTTCCTGCCAATGAGATATGAAAGGTAGGCAAACAATTAAATAACAGCAATTAAATTATTGTGACTTTGGGAGTGTGATTAACTATAAGTCTACAAGAATTTAATTGAGTTATTTCCTTAACCCCACAAATGCAATTGCAATAATAATGAACCCAATACCGGTAAGTGTTGGCGGTAGCATATGCTTATCATTTCCAAGATATATCATATAAGCACCAAGACCTGCAAGTGCTAGTGCTGAAATACTGAGGAGTAGATTCTTGTTCATACATCTAATTTAATAATAAAAATCAAGATTTGGGATTCGGATGCTTTATTGTGTGGGTAAAATTAGAATGGCATTTTTTTTGATTTTTATCAGTACCAGAATAAATCCTGTAAATTGTATAAAATTATTGAAATGAAAACATTAGCACCCAATTACATTGTAGTAAGATTCTTCCTGATCGCATTGATGCTTGTTCAATTTAATTCATATGCACAAACAAGTTCAAAGGACCAAAAAGTTGTGACTGATGCAAATGAAGCCAAAGCAGCTTTTATTAAAGCAGATGGTCCGATGAGCAGCATCTTTAGTAGTGCTTATGCATATGTAATTTTTCCCAATGTAGGGAAAGGTGCAATTGGCATTGGTGGCGCAGCTGGGAATGGGGCTGTTTACGAGGGAGGAAATTTGATAGGCATGGCAAAGATGAAACAGGCCTCCATCGGTTTTCAGTGGGGCGGCCAGGCTTACCGTGAAGTAATATTCTTTGAGACAAAAGCAGAGCTTGAACGGTTTAAAGAAAATAAATTTGAGTTTTCTGCACAGGCATCTGCTGTTGCTGTTACTGCCGGTGCATCAGCCAATATGAAATATAAAGATGGTGTTATGATCTTTTCTCAAACAAAAGGCGGACTGATGTATGAGGCATCAGTAGGTGGACAGAAATTCAGTTTCACTAAAATTTAATTTCTTACCAGTATTTAACAGAAAGGATGTAGCTGAAAGGGAGGCTTATGTTGTGTAGAAAAAATTTCCAGTTACGGATTTAATATTTACTTTACACCCACTTTTTTGCTCAAGTCAATCCACCAATGTTACTGAAACTTTATTTTGGTTTTTTTCAAAAACCAGCAACTAAATCTTTTTTAGTTCTGCTTTTTTTCCTGAATTTTTTTACAGCTTATTCGCAGCGATATAATGCTGATAGCATGCTTCGTTTGTTAAATACAGAAACAACTGACAGCAACCGGGTTACTTATCTATGGCAAATGGCAGATTATGCAGGCATTTATAATCCCGACACTGCTATTCATCTTGCGCAGGAAGCTTTAAGCCTGGCTCGTAGAATTAAATATGTTGAAGGTGAATCAAGATCATTAGGCATTTTAGCAAATACCTTTATGCGTATCGGCAATTATCCCCGTGCACTGGACTATAATTTTCAAAAACTGAAAATAGAGGAGCAAAGAATAAAGCCCCGGAATATGATGAGTGTGCTGATGAATATCGGCATTGTATACATGTACCAGGAAGAATATCGAAAAGCACTGAGTTATTATTTTAGAGCAGATTCAATTATACAGTCAGCAAAGCTTGATGCCTATCGCTATCATGGAAATATTAATATAGGGGATACTTATGACCGGCTGAATATTCTTGATTCAGCGTTTTATTTTTATAGCCGTGCATTAGGCGAAGCAAAGATCCTGAACAATCAAGATTATATCGGCACTTCTGAAACAGGATTGGGGCATTTATATCGTAAGCAATCCGATTACCTGCTTTCACTGGAACATTATAAATCAGCTATTGTGAACCTGGGTGCTACTGATGATAATGATCTGCTATGTGAAGCACATTTAGGTCTTGCGAAACTATATCTTCTCTTTAATAATTTTGATTCTGCTGTAACACATGCAAAAAGATCTTACAATATCGGTCAGTCAGGCGGGTTTATTTCCCGGCAATTGGATGCTGTTAAACAATTGTCAGATATTTATAAGAAGACAAAGAATATTGATAGCGCATTTGCTTATGTAAATATTGAAAAGGTATTGAATGATTCCGTTTACAGCCGTGAACGTATTCGTGGACTCATGATCCTTTCAAGCGATGAACAGTTGCGTCAACGTGAAATGGCTGAAGCAAAAATAAAAGAAGAAGAGGAAAGAAGGCAACGGCTCCAGTTGATGTTTATAGGGATTTTTATCCCTGCCTTTTTTATGCTTACTTTATTTCTGAGCCGGGTAAAGATGCATATTCGTGTAATTAAATTATTAGGAATACTTTCATTGCTTATTTTCTTTGAATACCTGACATTGCTGCTTCACCCAACAGTTGCAAAACTTACCAATCATACACCCGTACTGGAGATCCTGATATTTGTTGCAGCAGCAGCAGTGTTAATTCCTTTGCATCACCGGGCTGAACATTGGTTGATACGCAAGTTACTACACAAGCATATTCATCACCCCGAGGAGAATAAATAAAAAAGTCCCGACTAAAACGGGACTTTAAAAATTAATTACAGAGTTAACTAATTGGCCGGAGGAGTTTCCTCTTTGTTTACCGGGGTTACGGGGTGACCCTTTCCAGTATCACCAGCATTAGTTGTATCGCCACCAACAGGTATTTTAATTGTGTCTGTTTTAGTCGATTCTGTTTCTACTTTCTTTTCATCATTACAGCCTGTTGCAATAAATGATGCAAATAACGCAATTGCAACAATTGCTTTAAAAGCAGTTTTGGTGTTGTTTATCATTATGTATAAAATTTAAGCTATAAGAGTACGATAAGTCCTGAAGATTTCCAAAAAAAACTGCCTATTGAAGGTTTTTGTTTAGCTTAGAAAACAAATACACCATATGAGCAATAAAAAGCAACTGTTCTTGTTTTTAATGCTGCTTGCTATCCTACCTGCCTATTCACAGACTGTTTACCAGGCAAAATATAATTTCAATAATGCAACCGACACTACTACTTATTCTGCATTTCTTTTCAAATATAATAATGGTGTAAACCTTATACGGTTAAGATATAAAGATCCGGTAACAGGTAAAACTATTGTTGCTGCGACTGATGTCGACCAATTTTTTGCTAAAGATGCTGAAGGAAAAGAGGACTACAATACACTGCTTATTAAAGTGGTAAAAGCAAAAGACACTGCAAGAGGGCTAGCCTATAAAAATATTACATTGCCCATATTCATTTATAAACTTGATACTGCTACAGGTTATCATGAACCGAAGGGTGTTTGCAAATCTGAAGTAAACCCGGTAATGGATGCAGGTGCCAATTTCAACTCAGAATATATTCAGCCAACCACCCAGAAAAAAGTTGCTCCTATTTACTTTAATGGTACTGATAAATTATTTTATAATTTATACGGACCTGCGGACAGAGGCTCCCTGACTCTTAGTGAGCCGGAGAAAAAAATGAAAATGTATGTGTTAATTGCTGCTGATACCAAGGATCCAAGTATCGGGGCACATAGCATAATGGACATAGATAAAATGATGAAAACATATGATACCATCCGGAAGTATATCGGTATAACAGACTCAAATTATTTTCTTCAAGTTATTTCCGGAGATGATTTAAATAAAACCAATATCGTTAATGCAATTGCTAAAATGAAACCCGGCAAAAACGGCATTGTTGTTTTTCATTTTTTTGGTCATGGGTTTCGTGTTAATACAAGAGATGAATATCCCTATATAAGTTTAAAGTTTGAACCAAAAGATAGCCTTGATGTAGTGAAGAATGCACTTTATATGCGGTCAGTTTTTGAAATGATAAAAAAGAAACAGGCAAGACTCAACCTTGTATTTAGTGATGTTTGTAATATTAATATCGGCCAGGATCCGATAAGTACTTTAATACCCGGACAACGTGGAGATGACACATGGAGGTTTAACCCTAAAAACGTAAGATCACTTTTTTTAGATCCCAAACCATTTTCATTGCTAGCTAATGGCGTTAAAAATGGCGAGGCTTCATGGTCAAGCAATAAGCTTGGCAACTTTTTTACTTATAGTTTCAGGCAAACTCTGCAAGTGTATTGTGGTGATAGCTGGGCAACTGCTGACTGGAATAAGGTGATGTCTGAATTAAGGAAAAATGCCATTGAGCTTGCATCAAAAAAATGCTGTTCAATGTGCTGTCCGACATGCGTAAAAAAAATGTGCAGGCTCAATCCGGTTTATACATTCAGGTAGCAAAAGGAAATCACTGTTTGGGTACGATCCGGAAATTCAGGTTCTTAATTGTACCATCTTTATCCATATTAATTGTAGGCCCTCCCCTCGAGCCTAATTCATTTACTTCAGAGTCTTTAAAAATTTTCACAAGGTTGTTCAACTGGTTGCCGGCTCCCCTGCTGTTAATATCACTGGTACCATTTGTCGTAAGAATTTCTTCCAGGTCAAGCGGATTTTTTGAAATAAAAATTTTAAATGTTTCTTCGCCGTATGGAGGGCTTATCCTGATTGCAAAGCCTTGTTTTGAAGTAACCTTCAATGTGTCTCCTGGAGCTACTAAACAGTCACTCCATTTTATGGGTGCATTGTTTTTATTCAGGTCCTTCAATTTTTTATTTGGTATAATTGGTTGAATAATTCCATCAGGTTGTATATCCACAATATTTACATAAAAACTGCTTTTACTGGTGTTAATGATCAATGGCCTGACAAGATCACCATGCTGTATCTCCAATACACCCAGCTTAGTTCTTTGCTCAGTCTTCCTTACATCAATAACGCCTTTGTCATCTACTAATACTAACATAATTTTTGCAGTAAGATCAGGCATGTTAAATTCAAGGTTCCGCAAATAACGATAGCGGTCAAATCGTTTTAAAACTTTCTTTAACTGATTTGGATTTTCCAGGGTGATGCTGTCAGCAAATATTTCACGAGTTTCAGTATTCCTCAAAGCCCAAACATTTCCGGGTTGCATGGATTTTCCAAAATACAAATCGTAAGGTGGTTTAATAAGCTCAGCCAATTGGAAATTCTTTAAACTGGCTTTTAGCGTTACAAGCTCTTCTTTGCTTAATGAATCAACGCCAAGTTTTATTTTTTTAGTGCCGTAAGCTAGTTGACTAACAAATGCATAGAGTTTATTTCCAATCGATGGATTTGATTTTGAAAGCATTGCAGTTGATGTAAAATATTTTGCTGCTGTTACGGTACCAGTAGCTACAGGCTTTTTTCCATCGGAATTTTCTGTTCCTGCCGGATAAAAATTTATAATAGAACCTTTGGTTATTCCTGATACAGTTCCGCCATCAAGGCTGACTATTTTTTTATTGGCTTTATCAACTGTACCTGTAAAATAAGTTTGCTGCAATTTGTATTGCCCCCCAAATACTTCCCGGTCTATGCCATCGCCTTCAAGTGCAGGTTTTTGGTTCGGTACTTTTTCAAGTAAAATATTTTCAATACGTGCAAACAAACTCCGATAGGTTATTTTTTCATCCAGTGTGTTTAAGGTTTTACTTACAGCATAAGATAAAGACCCAACTACACTTATACCATCATCATCATATATCTCCTTATTGTCCTCCGTTGCTTGCGCTGCAGATATCACTATATACGAAGCGGCATCATCATTCAGCGTCATATCACGATCTTTAAAAACACCGGCCGAATCTTTTATGCTTGCTTTTTTCTTATTAAAATTGGCGCTTACTATTGCAGGCATGCTGCCTCTCACTTTCGGACCATCACCTCGTGTGGCTGTTCCTGAGTGACATGCATCAATAATCACTAAGACATTACCTGCAGCTCCGATTTTATTCCTCAGCCTGCTAATTTTATTGCCAAAGACATCATCCCTGAAATAACCTGCAGCTATCTTGTCGAAGATGGTGACATTACTAGAGTAGATCGCATCAAAAGGAACAATCGATTCATCCAGCCCGTCTACTTCTTCATCAATATTATCATCTTCTATCTGTACCCCGTGAGATGAAAAATGAATAACTATATTATCACCAGCTCCGGCATTAGTAATCAAACGTTCAAACGCATCATCAATTCCTTTTAAAGTAGCCTGGCTATCAGTCAAAACTTTGATATTCTCAGCAAGAAACCCCTGGTTCAAAAGCGTATTTTTCAACAGAACTGCATCACCTAATGTATTCAGCGTTTTCCATCCACTTTCTGCTGGATAGTTTTCAATAGCTATTATCAATGCTCTTTTAGTTTGAGCATTACTTTTTATGCTTGTAAAAAGTATAAAAAGTATCATGAAAAATTTCTTTAGTAATATTTTCATTTAAGCTATTAAAATTATTTATTCGTCAACGCCCAATTGGATGCTGCTGTAACTATATCTTCTGCCAGTTTGCCAAGATTGTCTTTGGTACCGGGTACTTGTAATTGTTTACTTCCCTTATTATTCTTAACAGTAAGATAAACAACAACATTATTATCTGTTACTGTATAATTGCCGTTTATCTTATAGGCATCAGGCGAATTGGTAACAGGTATAAATTTTATTTTATTGCCAGTGCCCCTTGAAGCAATGGTGAGGAATTGTTTATTTACAAGAGTGCTAAGTTCAAGATCATCGTTACCAAAATCGTCATTTTTATTTTGAAGATTAGCAGCAGCAAACAAAGGTTGCTTTTCGGGTAAATTAATTATTGAGATAACATCATTATCAACAATGCCCACTGAAAAATTATTGTTGCGAACGATCTGCGGATCCTGTATGGCGCCATTTTCTTTGATCATTTTAGTTACAGTTTCTCCTGCTACTTCAAACCATTTACCAATACTCAGCAGGCTATCGCTTTCAAATATATTCGTATTTGTTTTTACGGCGTTCAACAATGCATATGTAAGCAAACCCTGCGATAGTTGAGTAACCTCGTAAGCACTTTGATCTGGGGCTGATGCTGAAAGAATAAAAAAACCTGATTTTTCATTCAGCTTATCAACTGATCTTACCTGTTGTGATTTGTCATTACTTCCCATTCCCATAAAGGCCTGTGTGGCTATCGCATTTGATCTGAAATCAGTGATAGCCTGACCGCTGTTGCAAGCATCAAATATCAGGGCTCTTTTCTGTGCTTTTATTTTCTGTGGTTTCATCCATTCTAGGATCTCAGTAGTACTTATTCCATCATTTTTAAAACCTGATGCAGATTTAAAGCTTACTGCTTCCTTTGTAAGAATATAAAATTGTTTTTTGTTTGCCGGCCCAGCCATCAATCCATGTCCGGCGAAAAACAACATAAAAATATCATTTGCAGTTGCTTTTTCCCCGACAGAATCAAAGGTTGCTTTTATGATCTTCTTTTCCGGCATTCGTTTGTTACCGGGTTCAGTAGTAAGGTTATAAATAAATACATGTTCTTTACCATCCGTATTCAGGTATTTTCTTGCAGTTTTTGAAATTACTGCTGATATATCGGTGGCATCCTTGCCTGCATATTTTAAATCCAATGAATCACCTTTATAATCACTCACTCCAATAATAACAGCATATAAGTTGGGCATTACGACGGGGCCTTTCTCTTCGCTGTTTACGATTACTTCGCCGCCACGAGATGTTATTTTATTATCTTCTGTATACGCTTTTACAGAAAGAGTATTTTGTTTTCCGGGGATTAGAAAACTATCAAGATCTTTTTTGTTCACTACCACTTCATACTCACCTTTACCATTTTTTATTTCTTTGGGTTGATATTTTTTTGTTTCAATTCCATTTACTGAAACAACTGTTTCGCCCAGCTTACCACCACGAGGTGTGATCTTAAACCTATACTCACCGGATGCAGTTACTGTATCTTTTGTAAGCGGCGTATATCCGCACAAACCCAGTTGATACAAAGTTTTTGAATCAACAGTCTCCCCTTTCAAGATCATTTCAGCTAAACCCGGAACCCATAACTGATCTTTTACCTGTGAAAGTTGAATGACTTCTGTACCACAAGTGAAATAAAGCAGGTTGCGTGCAGCCTGTGTACCATCATAACGAAAACTACTGTCTGCAACCAGGTAATCAATACTGTCAACAGGAAAAAAAGTAAACAACATTTTATTTGTTGCTACATCCCAGAGCTTACAGGTATTACCCCAGGTTGCAATGATCATTTTATCGCCATCAGGGCTGAACCTCGCTGCATTTACACCATAAGGGTCGACATAAATATCTTTTAATAAAACAAAAGAGTTTGCATCAAATACTTTTACTGTCCCATCTTCAGAAGCAGAAATAATTTTTTTCCCATCATTACTATAATGGGCTGAATGAACCCAACCGGTATGTTTTTTTATAGAATAAATTGAGTCGCCTGTTTCTGCATTCCATATCCTGATTGTTTTATCCCAGGATGCAGTTACAATTCTTTTTCCATCAGGACTGAATTCTGCAGAATTAACATGATAGGTATGACCTTTTAACTCACGGATCAATTCACCCGTTTCTGCATTCCATATATCCGCTGTTTTATCATTTGAAGCTGTTACAATTTTTTTTCCATCCGGGCTAAACTGTGCTGAGTTAACCTGAAGTTTATGTTTTTTTAATTCAAGAAGTATTGTATCAGTGTTTGCATCCCATACCAGCGCAGTCTTGTCTTTTGAAGAAGTGACAATTTTTTTTCCATCTTTGCTGAACTGTGCAGATAATACCCAATGTTCATGTCCTTTCAGTTCATTTAAAAGTAGACCGGTTTCAGCATCCCATATTCTTGCTACCGAATCAGCGGCGGCGGTAATGATCTTTGTTCCATCTGTGTTGTACTCTGCTGAAAGCAGACCGCCATTGCTGGGAATATTTAACAGTAGTGTTCCTCTGGCAACATCCCAAATTTTTGCTGAGCCATCATAAGATGCGGTGAGTATTTGTTTACTACCAGGACTTATTTGTACGGAACTAATGATCTTTGTATGTCCTTTTAATTCAGTTAAAAGATTTCCATCATTTGCATTCCATACCATTGCTGTTCCATCAGTGGATGCTGTTACTATCTTTTTCCCATCCTTACTGAATTGCGAATATAGCAGCCAATCGTTATGTCCTTCTAATGTATCAATAGCAACAAGTAAAGCAGTATCTCTTAATTTTTCAGTACTCCATATTTTGGCAGTACCGTCATATGATGCGGTAACGATTTTTTTCCCATCGGGGCTAAAACGGGCAGAAACAACTGGATTATCGTGTAACAAGCTTTTTAATACTTTACCTGTTTCAGCATCCCAAACTATTCCAATATTTACAATCGTACTTGAAACGATCAGTTTACTGTCAGGACTAAACTCTGCTGCACTTACGCCAATAAGTGGGTTCAGCACTGTATAAGTAGTTCCATTCCATATTCGGGCAAAATTGTTGCGGTGAATAGTGATGATCTTAGATCCATCCGGGCTAAAAAAAGCATTGTTTACCTGTTGGTGAGTTCTTCCTTTTAAATCTGCTATGCGTCTACCGTTGTTTGCATCCCAGATAATTGCTGTATTATCAGAAGAACCTGTAATGATCTTTTTTCCATCTGCACTATACTTTGCAGAGTTAACAATATCCGTGTGACCTGTAAGTGAAAATAGTTTTTTATACGTCGCTGCATCCCATAAGTATGCATTTTTATCTCTTCCTACAGTTACTATCCTTTTGCCATCAGGGCTAAATTGCGCACTGACTACATAAGTGGAATGAGTCAGGTTCGCTAAAAATGTGCCATTAACTGCATCCCATATTTTAACTAAAGTATCTTCTGAAGTCAGGGTCAGGCTTCCTGAAACAGTTATGATCTTTTTTCCATCCGGGCTGAATGCTGCATAGTTTATTACACCGGTATGTCCTTTCAGATCTGCAAGTAATACTCCTGTAACCGCATCCCAGATCTTTGCAGTTTTATCTAATGAAGCTGTCACAACTCTATTACCATCCGGACTGAATTGTGCATAGACCACACCATCCGTATGCCCGATTGGTAACATAAGTCTGGGCTGCTGTAATATAGGTCTTGGTGGCTGGGCATTTATATAAAGCGATAGTAGTACTGATAGCAAAACTGCTATTAGTAACTTTTGTTTTCCCTGTATATTATCAAAGCGTATCAAGAATATAAATATAAAACCAATTTACTTTTTATTTCCAACCCATGTTGAAGCTTCAGCTGCTACTTTATCTGCCAGTTCTGCAGGTTTATCTTTTGCGGATTCTTTTTCATACCGGTATACGATCTCATTCTTCTGACGAACGATAACCCGTATTGAAATTATACTGTCTTTGATTGTGTATCGTCCGCTAAGCGTATAAGCATCGGTTGAATTAGAGCCAGCAACAAAACTAAAACCAGCGTTGCTATTGTCTGACAAGACATTTAATTGCCGATCAATCAGTTTATTTAACCCAAGATTATCGGCTGCAATATCTTCATCGGCATTTTGAAAATTACAATTGGTGATTATTGGTTTCTCCTGCGGTAAAATAATTTTGGACAATACTTCTTCGTCCACCAGGCCAATATTAAAATTAGTGTTTGCAACAATTTGCGGCTCTTGTCTTTCTCCAACTATCTCACTGGAAATTTCAGATACTGTTTTTTCTGCTGCGCTGAACCAACGACTTAGGTTCAGATACTTTCCATTTTCTAAAATATCCGGTTGCAATTTGATCGCTTTCAGCAATGAGTAAGTAAGTAAACCCTGTGATAGTCTTCCCAGTTCATAAGCATTTTTACCGCTTGCTGATGCGGAAAGAATGAACAGGCCAGATTTTTCATTCAGCTTATCAATTGCTTTTACCTGTTGAGCATTGTCATCATTTCTTGCAGCAACAAAATCCTGTTGACCATTCCCAAGTTTTACAAAATCCTTTATTGCCTGACCACTGTTACATGCATCAAAAATAAGAATGCGTTTCTGTGCTTTAACTTTTTGTGGTTTTATCCAATCGGTTAGTTCATCCATACTGATGGCAACATCCTTTAATACACTTGCATCTGTCAGTGAGGAAGCATCTGCAGTAAGAAAAAAGAATTGTGTTTTGCCACCTACTTCTTTCATAATACCATGCCCTGCAAAGAAGATAAGAATAATATCATTGGCACCTGCTTTTAAAGCAATAGAATCAAAAACGGATTTAACCGCTTTCTTTTCCGGCAATTGATACCGTATAGGTTCTGTAGTAAGATTATACATGAAGACATGATTGATGCTATCTGTATTCAGTAATTTTTTTGAAGTAACTGAAATAGCATCGGATATTTTGGTTGCATCTTTCGCCGCATAATTTAAATCCAGTTCATTTCCTTTATAATCACTTACGCCGATCATCACAGCATATAAATTAGGTGGTGTAGTTTCACGGGCACTGCCCTGTACTTCTACATCACCGCCGCGAGATACAACTAAGTTATCGGACGTATAAGCTTTTACTGTCAGCTGGTTTTCTTTTCCAGCTATCAACAGATCTTTAAAATCATTTTTATTCAGGATCAGATCATAGAAACCGGCATTTTTTTTCAACTCAGCCGGTTTGTACTTTTTTAATTCAATGCCATTCAGCATTAAAACTGTTTCTCCTAACCCACCACGCCGTGGTGTGATTTTGAAATGAGTGATATCTCCCTTGCTGATATTTTCTACAAGAGGTGTGAGTTTGCAGATATTCAGTTCACTGATCGTTTTTGCATTGATGCTATCGCCTTTATTTATTCTGTCCCAGAGATTGGGTACCCATAACTGGTCTTTTACCTGGTTCAGTTCTATTATTTCACCATCGCAAGTGAAGTGAAGCAATTTACGGGCAGCTTCTGTTCCATCATATTGGTATTTTTCATTGCTTACTAAATAGCCGGTACTGTCAACAGCGATAAAAGTGTAAATGAATTTTCGATTAACAAGATCATAAACTTTAATGCGGCTGTTCTTATAAGTAATGATCAGTTTTTTACTATCGGGACTGAATTGAACATCCTGCAACAACTCTTTTTCATGAGTTACCATAAAATCCTCCCCTGCTTCAGAAACATTAATTATATTAACGGCCCAATAGAGCATATAAACAGAATCAGAACTGATTGAAGATTTACCGAACCCTTCATTATTCGTCAAACTATTTTCAGGAATATAGGGTATCATGGAAATTTTTCCTGTTTCAGCGTTCCATGTTTTTATATATTCTTTTGTTTTGAATTCTATGTTTTTCCCATCAGGACTAAACCTTGCAGCAAGAATACTGTTTGTATGCCCCGTCAACACCATTAATTCCTTTCCCGAAGAAACATCCCAAATTTTTGCAGTTCGATCAGCAGAGGCAGTAATGATTTTTTTGCCATCGCTACTTAGCCGGATACTGTTAACAGGTGCATTATGCCCTTTTAAATTCAAAATAAGTTTACCGGTTGCAGCATCCCAGATTTTTGCAGTTTTATCAGCTGATGAAGAAAGAATCATTTTTCCATCTGAACTGAACTGGGCAGCATTTATTTCATCTACATGTCCGTTTAGTTCAAAAAGAATTTTACCAGTACTTGTTTCTCTTACCCGGATGATATTTCCTTTTTCAGGGATCACTATTTTTTTCCCATCCGGGCTGAAAAAAGAAATGTCGGTATTTAATATCCTGGTATTTAGATCATTTTGTTGATATATCTTTTTACCCGTTTGCAGATCCCATAAAGTTGCTGTATCGTAATAATTACTTGAATAAAATTCATCAGGGTCCGGAAATCGGCTCTCATTATGATACCCATATAGTTTTACTAAATAATGGCCATCCGGGCTGAATAGGTTTAATGCAATATCCTGTTCTGATAATGGTGAAGATATTTCCTTTGACTTTTTTCCTGTTAACACATCCATAACCCGAATTGTACCAGTTGAAGTAACAAGTAAAAGACTTTTATTGTCTGCTGAAAATTGTGCCGATATATAAACTTCATTACTACCAGGAATGGTTTTCAATAAAGCACCGGTAAGACCATTCCATATTTTGATTATATTATCGGCAAGAACAGTTACAATTTTTTTCCCATCTCTGCTATAAGCGCCGATATCGATATAGTTTTTTTGTTTAGTTAATCTAAAAGCAAGTTTATTGGTATTAAGATCGAAAATCTGGGTAGTATCCATCGGTTCACCTTCAGCTTCATGGAAATATTCCTTGTCGTATAATCTCAAGTATTTTCCATCCGGGCTGAATTGTGTGACAAATTTTTCGAAAGAATGACCGTCTTGCATGTAGATAGCATCATCAAATACTTCTTTTCCAGTTTGCGTACTAAATACATTAAAGCTGCTGTTTTCATAACTAATAAAAACAAGTTTACCATCGTCACTGAACTTAGCATCGCTAACTACCGTGATAGATGCATCACCTGCAGGTGTAAAATCCTGAAGCAGTTTGCCGGAAGCTGTTTCCCATAATTTGGCCGTACCATCTGCAGCAATAGTCAATGCTTTTTTACCGTCTTTACTGAATTCAGCAGACCTGATCTGTGCAGAATGCCCAATGGGCAACATGAGTTGTGGTTCTTGTGCACTAACCGGAAAATAAATGAAAAACAGAAAAAGAAATTTCAGCCATCCTTTGCAGCATACATAACCTGAAAACTTTGTGTAATAAAATTTCATTTGATGAATAGTTTCATAGTCTTGTACGGGGTGGTAGTAAAAGCAAAGGGATGGTGTAAGACCTTTAAAGTTAAGTAGAAAAATTGAGGGTCTATAAATTCTATTAGTGCTTCATCACATAATCATATACCAATTTTGAAACAGCGGCCATTGCTTCAATTACTTTTTTCTCATCTTCTTTCTTAAAGCGGGATAATAATACAAGCACATATTTTCTGCCGTCAGGGAGAATAACAACTCCTGCATCATGCTGTACACCGGTAATTGAGCCTGTTTTATGCGCCACTTTTACTTCGGGTGGAAGTTTGGCAGGAATTACCGTATTGAACTTTTGATCCAGCAAGATCCTTGTCATTTCATTCGAGGCTTCTTTATTTACCAGTTTTTCTTTTGCCAGTAAATTATACAGCAGCATCTGGTCGTATGCAGTAGTCGTATTATTTAATCCTTTTTCAAAAGCCTTACTATCTTCCACACCACGTAACACCTGTATATCCTTTGCACCAAGTGATTTCATTGTTTTCATTACACTATCAGCTGTTACAAGCTCAATAAGCATATTAGTTGCCATATTGCTGCTAAGGATGATCATGTTATAAGCCAGGTCTGCAATAGTTCGCTTTTGTCCGATGACTTTATATAATTCAAATTCACTATCATCAGCAGAATCCAGTGAGTATTCACTACCATCAACAATGCTTTTAAAATTATTTTTTATTTCAATAGAATCGCTCATTGAGAATTTCCCTGTACTTGCCTGTTTAAATAATTCGATCAACACCGGTGTTTTCATTGTACTGGCTGCATGAAAGCTTTCTTTTTCATTCATTAGCAGGGTCTCCCCTGTTTGCACATTCTTGAAAGCAACGCCGAATTGAGCACTGTCAATAAACAATTTCTTTTCTATTTCGAATTCCAAACCGGCCAAGGGTGTTTTTTTTATCATACAAGAAATTTGAAACAGAACAATTAATATAATGAAGACGATAAAACTTTTTCTCATAAACTTAAAAATAGATGAACAAATGTAATTTATAATGCAAGATCACTTTTTCCCCAGATTCATATAATACTCTTTCTCTTTTTTATTGAAATGCTCAATGGAATAGCGCAACAACGTTCGTGGCATTGTTGCAGCATGTTTATCCAAAAATGCTTTTAACGTTTTCGGGTTTTTTGTCCCTGCAAAGCGCAGCATCCACCCGGTAGCTTTATGAATCAAGTCTTCTTTATCGTGTACCAGCAGAGTTGCAATTTTAAATGTATCGTCCAACTTTCCTTGCCTGATAAAATAGCATGTGCTGAGTATGGCTGTACGCCGCTCCCATATGATTTTTGACTTGGCTAATTTGTATAAAACCGCATGAGACTTATCAAACAAATAACAGCCGGTCATATATAAACAACCCAGGTCACACAAATCCCAGTTGTTGATGCGATCGTGACGACGCATATAGAGTTCAAAAAAGTCTTTCAGCCTTCCAGGTGCAATTTTTTTATTGCGTGATGCCTTATCCATAATACTTACAGCTCCTGCCCTTACTTCATGTATCTGGCTTTCAAGCAGTTTTTCTATTTCATCAATTGGCATTTCTCCAAACTCTTTTGCAAGTGCAAACAGGGTACCCATTTTTACACCCATAAATTGATCACCTTCTCCATATTGACCTTCACCTGATTTAAAATAACGTTGTATTTTTTTCAGTTCAATATCTGATTGGTGAGCTTTTAATCTTTCAATAAAATATTTTGCAGTAAGGACTTTAGTACTATTTCCTTTGTTTTTAACAACTGCAGGCTTTTGCTTACCATCTTTTCGAGTTATTGCCATAAACGAGTTAGATATAATTAGTTCCAAATAAAAATACGTATTGCTTCTGAAACCGGCTCAGGCATCTTTCCTTTTGTCAAGAAAAGGAAACAGATGGTGTAGCTTTGGAATGAAGCTGGCTTATTTGACCGAGCTTTATCAAAACAAGATACATGAAAAACATTCTGACCGTATTCAGTTTTTTCTTTTGTGTTTCCTGCGCCAGTTCAAAGGATACGAATTATACAGCCAGCACACCGGCTGATCCTCTCGTAAGAACTTTTCTTGGGATTTCTTTGACTGACTCGATTGATTTTATACGATGGAACCTTACATTCAGCGATAACCAGTATACGCTGCAATGCAATTATGGTATCGGAAAGAATAACACAAATGGATTTATCAACGGCGGAGAAAAATTATCCTTATCAGGAAAATTTAAAAAGGAGCATAATAATTACCTGCTGATAAACGGAAGGCAAGCTTTGAAACTGGCGATACTAAACACAAACCTGCTTCATATTTTAAATACTGATAACAGTATGCTAAAAGGTAATGGTGGATGGAGCTATGCTTTAAATAATATGACACCTGTTGCAAATGCTCAAACAGCTATTGTGTCCCCTAAAGTGATACTTAAGGACTCTATGTCCTTTGAAGGAAGAACACCATGTGGAGTGCCTGGCATTATAGCTCCCGGAATGGAATGTTACAAATTAAAATGGTATATCGTTTTGTATGGTGATTCTCAAAAAAATGAGCCAACTACTTATAAAGTCTTTGGAACTCCCTGGCGGGTGGAGGGGGGCAGAAAGGGTGACTGGAAAATAATCACAAAAGATGTTGGCAAAATTTTCTATCAATTAAATGATGAAAAGGGTACCCCGTTCATTAACCTTTTAAAACTCGATGACGGGGTGCTGATATTTACAGATGCAAAAGAAAACCTACTCGTCGGCGACCTAGACTTTAGCTATACATTGAACAGGAGATTTTAATCTACTGGCATACATATCCCCCATCGACTGCAAATAAACTGCCCGTGGTAAATGAGCTTTCATCCGATAAAAGGAATGCGACTGATTGTGCAATTTCTTCGGGTTTGCCAATTCGCCCCATCGGTTGTACGCCGTCCAGTGATTTATATACTTCGTCCTGGGCTGTCCCTGTTTTCGCTGAGAAATGATCAACGGCCTTATGAAGTAGTGGTGTATCAATAGTGCCGGGGCAAATACAGTTTACACGAATATTATAAGGCGCATAATCAATAGCGGTGCTTTTTGTAAGCTGGCCAATTGCACCTTTTGTCATTCCATAAACGGAACTGCTGGCTTTGCCTATAAAAACCTGGTCAGAACCCATCAGCACAATACTTCCTTTTTGTTGTTGTTTCATGATTGGTATTATTTTTTTTAGCATGTAATAAATACCCAGCAGATTAATACCAACAATTGATTCAAGTTGCTCATAACTGGTTTCTTCCAGTGTGGCAAAAAGATGAACACCTGCATTAGCAAAGAGAAAATCGATCCGCTTTTCTTTATCATAGATACTGTCAATCACTGAATTCACATCTTCTTTTTTACTCACATCGCATTGAATGAAATAAGGATCGGCTTCTGCAGGCTCACTCTTATCAAGATTATAAACAATACAAGCTTTGTTGCGGAGCAGTTCTTTTGTTGCTTTGCCAATACCAGTACTGGCACCGGTAATAACAACAATTTTGTTTTTCCATTCCATGGTTAGGGGTTTTTGTAGGTTTAAAATTGTTTAACCATACATCAAAATAATCAAACCTGTTTAGAAACACTTAATTAAATTTACACTTCATCGTCAAACAAATTTACTATGCAACTGAAAACTTTTTTTACAGTCCCTGTATTATTTCTCTCTATCTATTCATTTGGGTGTTCAGATAATACTACTTCAGGTGAATCAGATATGCGGGATACGACAAAAAAAAACACCCCGGTTGAGACAAAGAAAGCCAATACAAATTATAAACCTGCCTTTCCCGGACAGACAAGAATAGCAAGTGTAAAAACAGCTACGGCTTACAATGCTGATAAGATCGCTGAAAAAATTGGGCATCCCTGGGCGGTTGTGCCAATGCCAGATGGCCGGTTGCTTATTACAGATAAAAGCGGCTATATGCAGATCTATGATGCAAAGGGTACTTTCATAAAAAAGATAACAGGCTTTCCTGCTGTAGATGACCGTAGTCAGGGGGGTATGCTTGATGTTGCATTTGATCCTAATTTTTCAAAGAACAAAACTATCTATTGGTCTTTTTCTGAAAAATATGAACCAGGAAACCTGACGGCTGTTGCAAAAGGACAACTGAATGAAGCCACATCAAAAGTGGATAACCCTGTTGTTATATTCCGTGCCTCACCTGCTCTCAACAGTACCATGCATTATGGTTCTCGCCTGGTATTTGATAAAGATGGAAACCTGTTTGTTAGTGCCGGCGAACGTTCAATATTGGAAGGTCGTGCAAAAGCACAATTGTTAAGTGCTGGCCAAGGCAAAGTTTTTAAAATTACAAAAGAGGGGAAACCAGCTCCTGGAAATCCTTTTGCCAAACAAAAAGATGCAATGCCTGAGATCTACGCATATGGATTTAGAAATCCCCAAAGTCTTGATATAAACCCTGTAACCGGTGAATTATGGGAAGCAGAGTTTGGGCCGCGGGGTGGTGATGAATTGAATCTTGTTAAAGCAGGTAAGGATTATGGCTGGCCTACTATTACTTATGGAATTGAATACCAAGGACCAGCTGTTGGCGAAGGAATACAACAAAAAGCCGGAATGGAACAACCTGTGTATTATTGGGATCCGGTAGTCTCACCCGGTGGTATGAGTTTTTACAAAGGCAATACAATTCCTGAATGGAAGAATAATTTATTTATTGGTGGACTTAGCAGTACACATATTATTCGCCTTGTAATTGTAAATAATAAAGTGGTTGGTGAAGAAAGATTACTGGAAGATAAAAAAGAACGATTCAGGGATGTAGCTTATATGAATGGAATGCTTTATGCAGTTACAGATGGTGGTAACCTGTACAAGATTAGTAAGAAATAAGTATTTTTTTTGTCAATAGCAAAGCCAGCTCACTGTTTAATTTAATCGGATATTCATTCATACCCGCTTTTGATAATGGTAGAAATCATTTTAAACCGACCGTTTGGTTTAATGAAGTTCGACATGTGTGCTGGTATTATTATACCCTGGCCGGATTTTAATAAAGTGGCCACTTTATCAATTACTATTTCGGCATTCCCTTCAATGATCTGAATAAAAGTATCAAACGGAGAGGTCTTTTTGGTTAATCCTTCCCCGCTGTCAAAAGACATTAAGCTTATACTACCTGTTGGTTTTCGGATAATCGTTTTTATCACTACTGAATTAGCCATATACTCAATAACCTTAACAATATTGTGTGCTTTTGATTTCTCCAGTTCGGAACTATCTAATCTGCCATCCTGCTTTTTATTATCCATAAATTTAATTTTATTACCCACTTTCATTAACAGTTAGCACTGTATCACAAAAACTTCAGGGCTATTTGCCGGCATTTGTAATACAAGAGTAACCCCTTTGAGAAAGGGGCTACAACCAAAAACTAACTGCTTATGAGAAATCGATAAAATTTATTGGATAATGATGGTATAAAGGTGGGCTTATTTCTTTTTATAATCGTTATATAGTTTTACAAATAGATTATATTATTCACATGTTTTTGTAGATAGTAATAAAATTACTTACCCCGTCATTATATTTATAAAGTTCGGTTCTTATTTTTTTTAGACTCCTGGTTTTACCTGCTTACATAAAAAAGTCCCTGTAAAATCAGGGACTTTAACCAAAACTAACTGCCAGAGTAAATCGATGCTTTTACAAGGCGATCATATTAACGGATAATGGGACACCCCTGGCTATTTATGATAGACGATATACCAACATTACATAAGGTTTAATTGTTTAAAGATATTTTCATCGGTAGTACACACTGTCTTGGAAAAAACCAAATTAAAGTTAGGAACCTGGCCTGTTCAGAGAATTATATGATTTAATAATTTTATTATATAATTCACACATTTCAAGTAAAATCAGAAACCAGATCAAATATCAGCAATGACCCGTGTAAGGGTTTATTATTTCTAAAGGATCTTTCTACCCTGGATTACTCTTAGTAGTACAACTATAATGGCTATAACAAGTAGTGCATGAATGATGCCTCCGGCATGAAAGACAAATAACCCGAGAAGCCAGCCAATAATGAGAACGACAGCAATGATATATAGTAAATTATTCATAATTTTTATTTTAAAGATTTGAAAGGATTGATTTAATGTTTTAGTACCGTGTTAGAGGGCTTCAATTATTTGATGCAACTCTTCTTTGGTTTTACCCAGCTTAACCTGGAGCTTACCCAGCATTTCATCTTTCCTGCCTTCTTCAAACAAGAGATCATTCTCTGTCAGTAAGGCAAATCTTTGTTTCAGTTTCCCTTTCTGCTCATTCCATTTTCCTTTTAATTCTGTACTGTTAGTCATTTTGTTGAGTTTAATTTTTAATAAGATTTAATATGTAAAACAGAGGAACGGTTTTATTAAAAGCAATACATCACTTCTGCCGGATGAACAGCATGCTTCTTCTGTAATCAAGAATAGTGTTTAACACTTTAAGCTTACCGGCTATTCTATATTTTAGCTCCGTAAGAAAGACTGTTTTTTTTGCTTCATGCAAGGCGCTTTCATAACTAATTATTGCCTCCTCAAAATATCCGTTGTTCTCATTTCTCTGCGCTTCATTAAATAATTCAACCGGAAAGCTCTCTTTACGCAAAATAAAAGCACGGATAAAAATGAAAATCAACACCAGCATGGTAGCTGAAAAAGCGAAATAATAAAATGGCATAAATAAAGTTTTAGATACCTGAACTGGTATATGCTAAAGGTGGGTTCTTTTGTAATTACTATTGTTACACAACTGTGGGTAAAACTTGCAAGATTTACAGTTCTTCCAGCATGTTGAGTCGTATTACCCTTAGCTGTTTAAAGTGGGAAGGAGTAAGACCAGTGACTTTCTTGAACTGAGTTGATAGATGGGCCACACTGCTGTAATGCATCAGGTAGGCAATTTCAGTGAGGTTATGTTCATTATAGACGAGTAATTCTTTTACCCGTTCAATTTTATGTACAATAATAAATTTCTCGATCGTTGTACCCTGAACCTCTGAAAAAAGATTGGCCAGGTAAGTATAATTATGATTTAGTTTCTTGCTTAAATATTCGGAAAAATTAACTCTCAAAGGTTCGTCAGAATAATGAATCGATTCAATAATAACATTCTTTATTTTCTGGATCAGTACACTTTTTTTGTCATCCAGTAATTCAAGACCCGACTTAAGCAATTCTTCTTTGAATTGATCATGCTGCTCTTCTGAAATTTTTTCCATGATATCTACTTCACCCAACTCCACAGTAATATAATGCAAGCCCAATTTTTCAAGTTCAGCTTTCACTACCATTTTGCACCGGATGCAAACCATATTTTTAATAAACAACTTCAAGGCTCCTGGTTAAGGCAAATAATTTCAACTTTCAGCCCCGAATAAGAGAGAGTGCGGAGTTGGGCTGTTCTGAAATCGAAATCATAATGAAGTTAACCATTATTTTCCGTATTGGATTTGGATATAGTTAGCACTTGTTTTGTCCCCACCGGCTACCAATTTTATATGCAGAATATTAGTCAAAAAAATAGTTGCTTTTGAAGGCAACTATTAAACTTTCAAGGAAGGGTATAATTATTTTTTAAAACCTGTAGCCTAACGAAAATCCAAAGCCTGTGTTTTTTCGAATGATTTATTTTCCACTATTTTTTTCTGCTTCTTTTGCAGCATCTGCTTTCATTTTTTCATTAGCAGAAACAAGGAATTCCACCCTGCGGTTTTGCGCTTGTGCGTCTTCTGCATCATTTGTATACCTTGGTAATGATTCACCAAATCCATGAATGCTGAGTCGTGAAGTAGCAATCCCTTTTCCAGCTAAATAATAGGAAACAGTGGAAGCTCTTTCTTCTGATAATTTCTGATTATAACTAGTAGTTCCTTTACTGTCTGTGTGTCCCTGTACTTCAATGTTTGTATCCGGGTATTTTTGGAGAATGGCTAATAATTTATCCAGATTCGTACGGGCAGCAGCTGTAAGATTGGATTGATCAAAACCAAATAATATCTTACTGTTAAACTCTATAACAATCCCCTCTCCGACCCTAACCACTTCAGCATCCGGAATTTCCTTTTTCATTTCTTCTGCTTGTTTATCCATCTTGCGCCCAATAACAGCACCTGCCACTCCACCTGCAGCAGCTCCAATAATAGCACCCATTGCTGTATTACCAGCTGCTTTACCGATCACTGCACCTGCGGCAGCACCACCGGCAACGCCAATGGCCGCTCCTTTTTGTGATTTATTCCATGTCTTGCAGCCTGCAGAAAAAAAGGCTACTATTAAAAAACTGGTTGCTAAAATTTTAAATGTTTTCATTATGCTTTTTTTAATTGTTAATTACGTTTTAGGTTTTCTTATTAAATATTATGCCATTCAATAGCCCAGGCTCATTTTATTTTTTAACAGGTGTATAGTATTTCAATGCCTGCGGCATATATGACCTGATATTTGCAATTCTTGTTTCATCCGAAGGGTGACTGCTTAAAAACTCTGGCGGCTTTTGCCCACCGGCAGCACCCATTCTTTCCCAAAATGGAATTGCTTCCTGGGGATTGTAGCCAGCCATAGCTGAAAAATATAATCCGTATTTATCTGCTTCTGTTTCTTCTTTGCGTGAAAAAGGTAACAAACCACCTACTGTACTTCCTACACCATAAGCAGTCATAAAAAGATTTTGTGTTTCGACTTTTTGATTTGCGAGTGCAACCTGCAAAGCAACACCGCCTAATTGTTGCAATAACGCCTGGCTCATTCTTTCGCTACCATGTTGTGCAACTGCATGGGCTATCTCGTGTCCTATTACTACGGCTAATGCCGCTTCGTTCTGTGTAATAGGTAATAAACCTGTATAGACTACTACTTTTCCGCCGGGCATGCACCATGCATTAGCTTCTTTATTTTCTATCAGGTTAAATTCCCACTGGTATCCTTCTAAAATAGCTGGTTGTCCGTTGTTATTATAATAAGCTGTAATAGCTGTAGCAATGCGTGAACCTATACGATACACCATTTCAGCATCCCTATTGACACTTGTATTGACAACTTTATTTGCGTTTAAAAAAGTTTTGTATTCCTCCTTGGCCATGGATTGTAATTCTGTTTCTGACACAAGGCTCAGTTGTTTGCGGCCTGTTACCATGTTTTCTGAACAACCGGCAATAAGTGAAGCAAGAAATAGTGTGTAAAATATTTTTTTCATTTTTTTGAATTTTGATCGATAAATTATATTAGCAATAAACAAAGATGGACTTCTTTGTTCGGAGGGGTGTTACACAACTTCAGAAATAAGTTACATGATTTACTGATTGTATGATCAATGAAAAAAATGTATAATGAGTAATACCAGGTATCCGGATATGTGAATTATATAACTTATTTCTCAAATCGTATAAGACCTGAATGCAGAAAGCATCTCATCTTTATTCTTCAATTAACAAAACTCCTGCAATCCTGATCCGGGTAAGTGGAAAAGGATTAAATCAACTTTTTTTAAGTATAATCTTGTTTTTTTAATAAAATAAATAATAACCGAACAGAGTATTTCTTAAGTTTTCCCGTAATAGCCTATAAACGGCCGGATCCTGCTTCTGTAATAACAGTGCATACAAGTGGCTTCCGGAATTTTATGCTTGCTTTTTATTTTTTTAATAACCGGGTTTCTAATTATAGTATTTTTTATGAAGTGGTATCTGTTTTCAATAGGCCTGGTCTTTTTTATCATCTACAGGAGTACGAGATCTGAAATAAATATACAGGGAATATGGAAAGGTGTTTATAGTATGAATCAGAAGAAGGTAGATGTAAAAATAGTTTTCGGAGAGAACAACAATCTCGAAATGTACAGTAGTGATATGAACAGTTCACGCAAAGCTACCGGCTCTTACACAATAAGTAATAACAACAAAATAGCCATTAACTGCAAATGGCCGGATGATAATCGTATTGCCTTTTCAATGAATGGGAGGCTAAGTCAAAAAAAAGATTTTGTAGATGGAGGCTGGGTGGCCGGGGATAATTTATCCGGCGGCTTTTACCTGGCAAAATCAGCATTAAAATAGTTCGGATCATTAAAGGTTTAAAGTTCCATTTTTTGCATTTTTTCTATCAGTAATTCGACAATTCGAACTACAAAAGACCCCGGTAACAACCGGGGTTTTTCATTATGTGCCCAATAAGTTTGTCGGCTTCCTTCCGGGTGTGAATGATGTAACTTATTTAAAAGGAAGTGTAACAGTTATGAGTTTAAACTAACTCAACTTTACCTGAATCAATCTAAAACTACTATTTATGCCTCTTCTTACCATTTTAATTGTACTAATCGTTGTAGGTGTTGCCTTGTGGCTGATAAATACTTATATCCCGATGGACCGTAAGATCAAAAACATTCTCAACATAGTTGTTGTGATTGTTGTGATCATTTGGTTGCTCAAAGCATTTGGGCTATTCGATTCACTGAAATCAATCAAGATATAATCAGCAGGCAAACTTATCTGTGCAAAAGAATGCAGTAAGTCGCTTTTACTTTAAATAAATTCTAATAAAATAAATCATGAAACAATTATCATTATATATCATCAGCATTTTAGCATCGCTGTCTGTGCTTGCTGCCCCTCCTGTTACTACAGGGTCTGTCACTATTACTGTAAACGGTAATAAAAATTTACAGGTAACATTAGATGGCAATAACTACAATCTTAACAACAGTACTATTGAAGGCAACAAAACAACAGTTGCATTAATTAATCTTGAAACAGGACAGCATACTTTACGAATTACACGTACCGATCAGAATACAAACAAATCAGATATTATTTCCATACAGTTTAACCTGAGATATGCATTTGAGATGCAAATAAAAGTAAACGGGAATGGTAGTTTGGAATTGATTGAAACAGGAAATAACGGAGACGGTGAGAACCAGGTTCCTATGACAACCATTAATTTTAATACCTTTTTAAAGAATGTAAAAGCTCAGCGGAATCCCAACCTAAGAAGATCAATGTTATCAAATGCTTTTAACAAGACTGGTAATTATTTTACTACTTACCAGGTTGCGCAATTGCTCCAACAGATTACTTCTGAAAGTTACAGGGTGCAATTAGCTAAATTATCTTATCATACAGTCACAGACCGCAGCAATTTTTATGAGTTGTATGATTTGATCAAAAGCCAGGCTGGAAAAGATGAAGTAGTAGCTTATGTAAATGATTTCTACGCTGCTGATAATTCATTTGTTGCAATGCCCGATGCCGATTTTAATACTCTCTACCAGGGAATTAAAAATCAATGGCCGGTGAATACCCAGATGAATTCCTTAACGAATACATTTAGTACAGCTAATAATCATTTCAGTACTTACCAGGCAAGTCAGTTGATCCAGTTAGTCAGTGCAGAAAGCAACCGTCTTCAATTGGCGAAACTATCTTACCGTACGATCACTGACCCAAGCAACTTCCAACAGATTTATAACCTGCTCAGCAGCCAGGCCAGCAAAAATGAACTGGCGGCTTATGTAAATGATAATTATGGCACAGGCAATAACGTAAATGGTGCAATGTCTGATGCCAACTTCAATAATTTATACCGTACTATTCAGCAGCAATGGCCGCTGAACACACAGATGAGTTCATTGACTAGTGCATTTAACGATAATTATTTCACCACTAACCAGGCAGTCCAGTTAATTCAGATAGTCCTTGCAGAAAATAACAGGCTTCAATTAGCAAAGTTGTCCTACCGGAGCATTACAGATCGTAACAATTTCAACCAGGTTTATGGTTTGTTAAGCAACGAGGCAAGCAAAAATGAATTGACAACCTATATAAATAATAATTACAGCACAGGTTACAATACGCATGTTGCGATGGTTGACGCAGATTTTAATATTCTTTACAAAGGTGTCCAGGCAAAATATCTTCCATTTGAAAAAATGAACTCCCTTACATCTGTGTTTAATAGCACGGCGAACTATTTCACCAGTAGCCAGGCAAAACAATTGGTTCAGTTGGTATCAAGTGAAAGCAACAGGCTTCAATTAGCGAAACTGTCATACCGCACAATTACAGACCGGAATAATTTTGTTCAGCTATATGAATTACTGAGTACTGCAGCAAACAAAACCGAATTAGAAAATTATGTAAAAGAATATAAAGAGTAGTAGACCGGGATTATTAATCATAGCAGATTTAAGACTGGCAGATATCAATAACTATTAATCCCTCTTTTCGATATAGCCACCAGTTTAACTGGTGGCTTTTACTTAAAATGTGTGAATTTTGTAACTTTTTTCAATAGGTATATAACACTGGAAGGTCTATATAAACTGAACTTTAGATTGCTTACTATCACTGATATACAAGATAAAAGATATGAGAATATTTACAAACGCAAAATTTACAGTAGCTGTGCTGTTTTCTATGGCATTGCTGATCGCAGCAGCTATTCTTGCTTTTTTCTTCTCCGGTTAATTATTTAAGATAGATCCAAACTGAATCAACAGGGTGAAGAATAATTACTCGTAAAAACGGAATGCCGGAAGAAACCCGGATGAACTAAGTGTACAGTCAAATTGAACTTACTTAATCAAATTATGAATACTAACAGACTATCAAAAACCCTTTCGGCTGCGCTGAATGCGCAAATAACAAAAGAGGCACATGCATCACAAATTTATTTATCGTATGCAGCATGGGCCGATGGCCAGGGCATGTCAGGTATTGCGAATTTTCTTTTCCGGCATGCACAGGAAGAACGTAACCATATGATGAAGATATTAGAGTACATTTTAAAAAGAGGTGCCAAAGTAGAGGTAACCGCCATCCCAGCCCCACCCGCATCACCAGTAAGTATAAACAATTGTTTTGAAAAAATATTTGTGCATGAAACAGATAATACTGCAGCTGTTTATAAGCTTGTAAAAATGAGTTTTGATGAAGAAGATTGGGCAACGTGGAATTTTCTGCAATGGTTTGTAAAGGAACAGATAGAAGAAGAAATGCTGGTGATGGACTTATTGGACAAAATGAAATTAGCCGGTGGCGAAAAAATAAGCAGTGATGCTCTATATTCCATGGACAGAGACATTGAAAAAAAATCCGGTGAGTCAAAGTTGGCGGAAGACGTAACAGCAGAAAATCCTTAAATAAAATCACAGTAACTAAATAAAAAAAATGAAAGATATAACTAAACAGTTTCCACTAAACGGAACATTTAAAAGAAACAAGCGAAAAGCAAAGAAGAAAGAACATGACCCTAATAAAGGACTTCGTGAATTATTTATTGATGAAATACAGGATATCTACAGGTCAGAAAAGGCACTCACCAAAGCTTTTCCTAAAATGATCAAAAATGCAACAGCAGTTTTATTGGTGGAAGCACTTATCGGGCATCTGGAGGCTACCCAAAAGCATGTAACAAAGTTAGAAGGAGCTTTCACTTTTACTGGCGAAAAGTCGGAAAGCAAAAAATGCAAAGCGATGTCGTATTTAATCAAGGACGCAAGATCAATAATGAAAGGTACTGAGGACGGAAAGGTAAGGGATGCTGCAATTATTTCAGCAGTTCAAAAAATTGAACATTATGAAATTGCAACTTATGGAACGCTTTGTTCTTTCGCTGATGCATTAGGCGAAACGGAGGCATCCCTTTTATTACATGAAATTTTAACCGAAGAAAAAGCAGTCAACGAAAGATTATCAGAACTTGCCGAGTTAGGTATAAATGCTGAAGCAGTAGCAGATAACCTTTCAGTATCGGAGCAAAAACAACTAGCTTAAAAAAGGCAATTAATACCTGCGCTGAACTGCCGGAATTCAATTAATGTGTGAATACTATAACCTTTTCGCATAATTATGTAACATTCTTTGACGAATAATGAGCCACCTTTAACGCTACTTTCAACAAAACAGGCTATATCTGAAAATTTTCATAAAACACATGGTAAGCAACCGCTGTAAAATGGTGGTTAAAGAAGAGCTGAAAAAACTCGGACTGCATTTTATTGTAGTGGATTTGGGAGAAGTGGAGATCATGGAAAACATTTCTGAGGAGCAGCGGGAGCAAATAAAAATTGCATTACGTAGTACAGGGCTTGAGTTAATGGATGATAAGAAAGCTATTCTGATCGAAAAAATTAAAAATGCAGTTATTGAAATGGTTCATCATTCAGATGAACTTATCAAGACAAACTTTTCTGATTTCTTAAGTGCCAAATTAAATCACGATTATACTTACATGGCCAACTTGTTTTCAGAGGTGCAGGGAATCACTATTGAACATTTTATCATTGCGCATAAAGTTGAGCGGATAAAAGAGTTGATCATTTATGATGAACTGAACATTACAGAGATCGCCTGGAAGATGAATTACAGCAGTATTGCTCATTTATCCAACCAGTTTAAAAAAGCTACAGGACTCTCTCCTTCTCATTTCAAACAATTGAAGGACAAAAGGCGAAACCCGATCGAAGAAATTGGTATTTCCCCTAAAGCTTTTGAGACAAAGGGAATAAAATAAGGTAAACGAATTTTATCAAGATAGAATATGGCTAAACTAAAAAAATCGGGTAAAGATGAGTTATTGGTAGCTCTTAAAGAACTTGCCTTTCAAAAGCAAGAGAAGAAAAAACTATCAGCGGAAGTGGTCATTATACGAAAAGAACTTGCCTTTCAAAAAAAAGAGAAAGGAAACAGAGCAGTAGAATTAAGTATTGCCAACAAAGAACTTGTCTTTCAAAATAAAGAGAAGGGAAAACGGGCAGCTGAGTTAAGCATTGCCAATAAAGAACTTGTCTTTCAAAATAAAGAGAAGGGAAAACGGGCAGCTGAGTTAAGTATTGCCAACAAAGAACTTGTCTTTCAAAACAAAATGAAAGAAAAACGGGCAGCTGAGTTAGTCATTGCTAACAAAGAACTTGTCTTTCAAAACAAAATGAAGGAAAAACGGGCAGCTGAGTTAGTCATTGCTAACAAAGAACTTATTTTTCAAAGCAAGGAGAAAGAAAAACAGAAAATTGTAAAAAAAGAACTTGAAGCGCACAGCAATTCTGCAAAATTGGCCTCCCAATATTCCCGTAGTCTTATTGAAGCAAGTTATGATCCATTGGTTACTATAAGTACAGAAGGTAAGATCACCGATATGAATGAAGCATTGGCGAACATTACAGGTTTGACAAGGGAAAAACTTACAGGCACTGATTTCTTTGATTATTTTACTGAGCCACATAGGGCCCGTGAAGTTTACCAGGAAGTATTCGCAAAAGGTTTTGTAACAGATTATCCGTTAACTATAATGGATCACAAGTTGACAGACGTATTATTTAACGGGTCTGTTTATAAAGATGAGGATGGAAAAGTGCTCGGCGCCGTTGTGGTAGCAAGAGATATTACAGAACAAAAAAGAAATGAAAAAGAATTGACTGAGGCAATTGTATTTGCCGAGTTAGCAACTGGAATTGCAGAAGAAGCAAAAAGTAAGGCTGAAAATGCTACGCAAATTGCGGAAGATGCCGTGAAAGCAAAACAGCAATTTTTATCCAACATGAGTCATGAAATACGTACACCCATGAATGCGATCATCGGGTTTACAAAAGTGCTGCTGAAAACAGAATTGTCGGCTAAACAAAAAGAATATTTAACCGCCATAAAAATGAGCGGTGATGCTTTAATTGTACTCATCAATGATATACTCGACCTGGCGAAAGTAGATGCAGGGAAAATGACCTTTGAGCAAACACCATTTAAGATGGCATTGTCCATCTCTGCCATGATGCATATGTTCGAACCGAAGATCCAGGAAAAAAATCTTAAACTGGTAAAAGAATACGACAGCAGGATCCCGGATGTGTTGGTAGGCGACCCGGTGCGATTGCACCAGATCATCTTAAACCTGTTGAGTAATGCTGTAAAGTTTACAACAAAAGGAAAAATTACAGTAAGTGTAAATCTACTGGATGAAGATGAAGAGTCAGTAAGCATTGAATTTGCAGTAGCAGATACCGGCATCGGCATAGAGGAAAACAAAATCGGGAGAATTTTTGAAAACTTTCAGCAGGCATCCAGCCATACTTCAAGACTGTATGGGGGAACGGGTTTGGGGCTTTCCATTGTAAAACAATTAGTAGAGCCGCAGGGCGGAACCATTAGTGTGAAAAGTAAAATTGATGAGGGCTCTGTTTTTAGTTTCATATTAAGTTTTCAAAAAACCAGCGCTGTGATTGAAGAAGAACCAGGAATTTCTGAACTGGATGCAACAGTAAAAAATATTAAAGTGCTGGTAGTAGAAGATATTGCTCTCAACCAGCTATTGATGAAAACATTGCTTGATGATTTCGGCTTTGAACAGGATATTGCGGCTAACGGAAAAATTGCTGTAGAAAAACTGCAAACCGAATCCTATGATATTATTTTGATGGACCTCCAGATGCCTGAGATGAACGGGTTTGAGGCCACTGAATATATTCGTAAGACACTGAAGTCAAAGATCCCCATCATCGCTTTAACGGCAGATGTAACAACTGTTGACCTTGCAAAATGCAAAGCAGTAGGTATGAACGACTATATTGCAAAACCGATTGACGAAAGAATATTGTATAGTAAAATAGCCGGGCTGGTAAGAAAGCCGGTACAAACAACACTTCATAAGCAAAAAGAAAGTGGAGAAGGTGAAAAAACAAAATGTACAGACCTTGCTTATTTGATCCGCCGTACCAAATCTGATCCGAAGCTGATGATGGAAATGATCTCACTTTACCTGGAGCAAACCCCGCCATTGATCATCGCAATGAAACAAAGTTTCCGGGATAAAGAATGGAATTCATTGTATGAAGCAGTACATAAAATGATCCCTTCCTTTTCAATAATGGGAATCAGCACGGATGTTGAGGCGATGGCAAAAAAAGTACAGGACTATGCCAGCTTACAGCAACAGGTGGAGCAAATACCCGGGATGATCTTACACATTGAAAATATTTGCTCAAGAGCATGCACCGAATTAACAGAGGAACTTTCCCGGATTAAAAACAACCAACCATGAACAACGAAAAAATTAAACTTTTCCTGGTAGATGACGATGCATTATTCCTGAAATCACTGGAAATCGAATTTCTTCATCACACCGATTTTACTGTTGAAACATTTGCCACAGGCGAACTTTGCCTGGAAAATTTATCGCATAAACCTGATGTAATCATTCTGGATTATCACCTGAACGGGATAGATAAAAACGCAATGAACGGAATAGAAACCCTCGACAAGATAAAATCGATCAATCCTGATATCCCTGTTGTAATGTTATCATCGCAGGATAAAATTGATGTAGCCGTCAGTTGTATGCACCACAGGGCTTTTGATTATGTGGTGAAAAGCGAAACAGCCTTTCTTCGTCTTCAAAAAAACATTACGGCCTTTTTTCACTACGAAAAAATAGAGAAAGAACTGAACTGGTATATGGCAAGGATGTAAATCTCAAATCCTGGTTCATGGCTATATGAATTATGTAACTTATACCTGAGATTGTGTAAGCCTTTTCTGCTTACTATAATTCACCTTTACTGCTCCTGAAGTTGATTCAATTACACCGGTTTTAGACAATTATTTGGATAATTCTTTCTAAACAAACAATTCAGGAATATTCCAAAAATGACAAATGAAGTTGCAATTTTACCAGTTAATAATCTTTTCATTGGCAGTTCGCACGGCATGACACCTGCAGGTACAAAAAGTGTTCAAAAGGTTCGTATCAACAGGATAAAAATTGAACAGCCTGTTTCCAACCCAATTGAAAAATTGCCCGGTATCTTATTTATAACTACATATCCTCCGAGGCAATGTGGAATTGCGACCTATTCACAGGATCTTATAAGCACATTAAAAAATAAATTTGATCATTCATTTGCCATTCATATTTGTCCGCTTGAATCAGAAAATGAAAATCATATTTATACAGATGAAATAAAATATATTCTCAATACAGGTCATGCAGACGCATTTATACAGTTAGCAAAGAGAATAAATTCCGACCCGGATATCCGGATGGTAATGGTCCAGCATGAGTTTGGGCTTTTTGAAAACAAAGAAGATGAGTTTCTGCAGTTTCTGCTTGCACTTAACAAACCTGTTATTATGGTTTTTCATACTGTAATACCACACCCGGATGAAGCATTAAAAACAAAAGTGCAAATACTTTCCGCTGCTGCCGCATCAATTATCGTAATGACCCATATTTCAGAAGGCATCCTTGTAACTGACTATGAAATACCCGGGGAAAAGATAGCAGTGATCCCTCATGGCACACACCTGGTATTGCATGCAGATAAGGAACTTTTAAAGAGCAAGTATAAATTAACGGGGAAAAAAGTACTATCCACGTTCGGACTGTTAGGCCCCGGAAAAAGTATTGAAACCACCCTGGAAGCATTACCTGCTATAATTAAAAAAAATCCAGATGTTGTTTTCCTGGTTATTGGTAAAACACATCCAACAATAATAAAACACGATGGAGAAAAGTATCGCTTAATGCTTGAAGCAAAGGTTTCAGCTTTGCATCTGCAACAACACGTACATTTTATAAATGATTATTTACCACTACCCGAACTGTTAGAGTATTTACAGCTAACCGATATTTATTTATTTACTTCACGTGACCCTAACCAGGCTGTAAGCGGAACATTCTCATATGCTATCAGTTGCGGCTGCCCGGTTATCTCCACTCCTATTCCGCATGCCCGTGAAGTGCTAAAGGATGATGCCGGGATAACAATAGATTTTCAAAACTCCATTCAATTAACCGAAGCTGTAAACAGGTTATTTGAGGATGAACAGTTGAGAAAAAATATTGGGTCAAACGGATTACACCGTATGGCATCTACTGCCTGGGAAAACGCAGCTATCAGCCATGCACACCTGTTTGAAAAGATCAGCGATGAACAAATTGAACTGAAATATAATTTACCTGTCATCAATCTTACCCATATAAAAAAAATGACAACTGGTTTTGGGATGATCCAGTTTTCAAAGATCAACCAGCCGGATATTGACTCAGGATACACATTGGATGATAATGCAAGGGCAATGATCGCAATGTGTCAGTATTATGAACTAACGGGAGATGAAACAGTAATTGAATATATTAATATCTACTTTAATTTTATAAAGTACTGTTTACAGCCCGATGGTTATTTTTTGAATTATGTAAGTGAAAAAAGGGTTTTTACAGAAGAAAATAATTCTACCAATCTTGCTGATTCAAATGGAAGAGCCATTTGGGCTCTTGGTTACCTGATCTCAATGAACAGATCACTTCCGCTAGATCTAACTGAAGATGCCGCTTTAACAATGCAAAAGGCAATGCTGAATGTAAATAAGATCTATTCGACACGGGCAATGGCTTTTGCAATTAAAGGATTGTACTACCGTAATAAAAAAAATAAAACGATCCGGGGAACATCGTTGATAAGGCAACTGGCAAACAGGCTGGTGCAAATGTACAAGCATGAAGCAGAGAGTGAATGGCAATGGTTTGAAAGTTATCTTACCTATGCCAACAGCATTATACCTGAGGCAATGTTATGTGCCTGGTTAGCCACCGGTGAACAGGTATATAAAGACATTGCAAAATCATCTTTTGATTTTTTATTGTCGAAGACTTTTGGAGAAAACAGCATAAAAGTAATTTCCAATAAAACATGGCTGCATAAGGAAAATACTGCGGTCTATGTTACTGCTGGTGGTGAACAACCTATCGATGTAGCTTATACTGTTCTTGCAATGCATAAATTCTATGATGTGTTTAAAGATGAGACCTACCTGCGAAGAATGGAAATATCGTTCAATTGGTTTTTAGGGAATAATCACCTGCAACAGGTTATATACAATCCATGCACCGGCGGATGTTATGACGGGCTTGAAGAAAGTTATGTAAACCTCAACCAGGGCGCTGAGTCAACTGTCAGTTACCTGATGGCACGATTAACAGTTGAAAAATTACTGGCTGAAAAACAAATAATCAGCCTCCAGGAGAAACTAACAGAAGCAATTTTTTAATCAGGAAAATAAAAATTATGTCGGTAAAATCTTTTACATATGAATATTAAACGAATTTTTGGCGCATTGCTTACCGTATTGGGGATTGTCGGGCTCATTTATGCGGCCGTTCTATTTGTAAACTCTCGCAACAGTACAGGGAATACCAAAGGACTAATAATCTACGGGGTTCTTGGTCTTATATTTTTTATCGCAGGCATCGGCCTGGTAAAAACAACAAAAGATGAATCATGAGTGACAACAAATAAAATATTTATGACAAGCTCACTTTTTTTGGTCCTGTCATAATGAAATCAAATTTTTCTTAACAAACAAACTATTAAAATTTTAAAATGAAAAAAAAGAATGTACTGATCGCTGCTGTTATTGCAGTATCAGGTTTCACCGCCTGCAAAAACTCTGCTACAGAGGCTCAGCAGGATGCAACAAATTTGAACAACTATGTCGATTCAGTGGACGGCCTTACCCCTGTTTATACATCAGCTAATTGGTCCGGACTAGACGATGGATACCAGGCAAGGGTAACTAAAACGAACAGCACAATGTCAGGACTAGAAGCATCGGATAAAACAAAATTGGAGGAAAGCAAGGTGCAATACGCTGTTTTAAAAACCACTTACGAAATTAAAATTAAAGAGGCAGAAGCAAATGCGGTCACAACACCGGATTTCAGACAGGTATTAAGAAATAAATTATTTGGTGAAGGTGTGGTTGGCTCGGACATGAGTTTTGGGTTTGCTACTGCAGAGAATTTATTGAGTATTTACAGAAATTTCGTAAATACAGTGGCTGAAAATAAAAATGAATATTCCCGTGAAGATTGGGATGAAATAAAAGTATTGTACGAGGCATTGGATACCCGGAAAAATACAGTTGAAAAACAACTTCCAGATGGAGATAATACAAAAATAGCAGGATTGAAAATTAAATTCTCCGCTATCAAAGCGACGCATAGAGGTGGTACAAAAGGTGCTGAAAATAAAGCAGCAAAAGAAAAAGCATAAGCATGTGATTTGTAATGATGCATTATTTCAATTAACATAAGTAAAGGTTGACACTTTTACTCTACATAAACAATAAAAAACAAAATCATGAGCTCAGGAAAATTATTATTAGGCGTATTGGCCGGCGTTGCAGTTGGCGCAACTTTAGGCATCTTATTCGCTCCAGACAAAGGTACAGCCACAAGGAAAAAAATTTCTAAGAAAGGCAATGACTATGCAGAAGCATTAACTGATAAATTCAATGATTTCATTGGCAGTATCAGCCAAAAATTTGAAACAGTGAAAGAAGATGCAATCGGTATGGTTGAGAATGTAAAATCCAAAGCAGGGGAAGTTGCAGCTGATGCAAGTACAGCCCGAAATTAAAATTTACAGCAGTCAAAGTCATTTGACAATTTATATTCAACAGGCAACTGCCTGTTGAATATAAATTAATGTGATACAGATTTACTCGTTAAAAAACAAAAACATGGAAACTCCGGCAAACCTGATAGAATCTTTAATTGAGAAAGCAGAAACATATGGCAAAACGACCCTTGAACTTTCTAAATTTAAAGCATTGGACGCATCTACCCGTATAGCAACTTCACTGATATCACGGATCACTGTGATCATTATACTTGCGATTTTTTTAATGGTATTGAGTATTGGCGTTGCCCTGGTGCTTGGAGAACTACTGGGCAAATCTTACTATGGCTTTTTTATTGTTTCATTATTCTATCTTATTGCAGGTTTATTATTTCACTTTTTTCTTTACAAATGGATCAAAAAACCTGTAAGCAATTCAATCATTAAGCAAGTGCTTCAATAAACTAACTTATGCAAAAAATAAATTCCATAGCGGAACTTGAAGAAGCCATTCTTCAATTGGAAACCCGGCAAGCACATGAAGCAAAAATGCTGAGACAACAATTCCATCTCGCTTATAGCAGCATAAAGCCAATTAATTTAATAAAAAGCACTTTTAAAGAGGTAGCGGAATCAAAGGAATTAAAAGATAATATCGTAAATACTTCTGTCGGCCTGGGTGCTGGTTATCTTTCCAAAATCCTGTTTCAAGGAGCTTCAAAGAATCCTATTAAAAAATTGTTGGGCAATGTTTTAATGTTTGGTATTACAAACTTAGTAACAAAGCACCCGGATACTATTAAATCAGTCGGCCAGAGTTTTTTGAAAATTATCAACCCACATCATGGTGGAGAGATTGATGGAAATGGTAAGAGTGAAATAAAATAAATCATTCCCGGGTATAATTGGGTATCATTTTTTATTCTTCTTTTGGGACCCGCAGATCTAATTTCAGTTCATTGATGTCCAACTCCTGTTCAATCTGCCTGATGGCATCATGACTAAACTCACCTTCCTTGTGCATCTTCAGCAACAACTCTCTCTGAAATTTAGTGATCTCCAATTGCGCATTTAATAATGCACTTGGTGGTTTTGGTTTTATTTCTTCGTCATTTCTCTTTGCTTTTATATGCCGGTGAACTTCCTTCGTGAGATCATTGACACGGTCTTCATATTTCTTTTTTAACTCTTGTTCTGATTTATTATCCAACTGTACTGATAATTCCTGTTCAATAAAATGCAGTGAACTGGTTGCAAGATATAATTGCAGTTCTTTTTCTTCTGCCGTGGTATTGTCCTGTGGTTTTATTTTAAGCAAGCGTATAAGTAAAGGCAGCGAAAGTCCCTGTACTACCAGTGTTACAAAAATGACCACGAATGCAAGAAATATGATGGAGTTTCTTTTTGGAAAAGCAGTTCCATCATCTAACACTAATGGTAAAGCAAGCGCTGTAGCAAGTGATATTACGCCTCTTGTTCCTGTCCACGCAACTACCAGTACATTCTTCCAGGTGTCGTCGTATCTTTCATCAGCGGGTAAGTCAGTAACAGGCTTTCTTCTTTTTTGGAAATAATTGTGCAAATTGGCTCCTGCAAAAACCCAGATAATGCGTACCAGGATTGTCACGAGGCTGATAAGCAATCCATAACCCAATATCTGGGAGAAAGGATAATTGCCAAGACCTTTAATGATAAAGGGCAATTGCAGGCCGATGAGTATGAAAACAAATCCGTGCAATAAAAAAATCAATGTGTCCCACACTGCTTTTATTCTCATTCTTGCATCGTATGAAAAAACTTCGGGTGATCTCCATGATATAACCAGCCCGGTACTTACAACGGCCAATACGCCTGACATATGGAATTCTTCTGCTGCCAGGTAAGATACAAAAGGAGAAAGCAGTGTAAGACTTGTTTCAACAACAGGGTTGTTTGTTATTTTTTTATGAGCCAGTACAAATAAATAACCAACTATGATCCCGATAATGACTCCTGCAACCGAGATCAGTAAAAATTGAAGTCCTGCTTTCCAGAATACAAAAGTTCCAGTGGTCACGGCTACTACAGCATAACGGTAAGCGATCAAGGCCGAAGCGTCATTCACAAGGCTTTCACCTTCCAATATTGTAATAACTTTTTTATTCAACCCTAATCCTTTTATAATCCCTGATGCAGCCACAGCATCTGGTGGAGAAACAACAGCACCTAATACAAAAGCAAGCGGCCAGCTAAATCCCGGAATAAGATAATGTGCCGTAACGGCAACAGCGACTGTTGTAAAAAAAACAAGTGTAATAGCTAATGTGGAAATGGGTTTGATAGATGTTCTGAATTCGTGCCAGGAAGTTTTTGCAGCTGCATCATACAAAAGAGGTGGCAGAATAATGACAAAAACGGTATCAGGATCCAATGTCAGATCGGGTAATTGTGGTACAAATCCAATGGCTAGACCGGCGAAAACTAATAAAACAGGAAACGGAAGTTTTCTTTTATTAGCAATTGCTGTCAGGCTGATCAGAATGGCCATGATGAAAATAACAATTTTGAAATCCTCCATAGTTTCTCAAGCTACGCAAAAGCAGGAAATCTTGCAGACTTATAGTTAAAACATCAACATCTTGAATCAAGCAAGGGGATTATAGCTAAAAACGGACTTCATCCCCTGGGATAAGAGTGCTTAATTTCTAGCCAAATTCAGGAAAAGCATAATTATTATACGATAGATAAGGTTACATTACACCAATGCAAATGGGTTGTTTGCAAATAAATTATTGCATGTATCAATATACAAAATATAGAATCAATACGACTGATAGTTTCAAAGCAGATGATTTTCCGAAGATGGTAGATGAACTGACTGAACTTAATAATGCGTTGACCAATCTATCCGGAACATATAAAAAAGAGATCGTTCTTTCTTTTCTTAAAAAACATTCATTGGATTCCGATTGGATTGCAGCAAATCCTGAACTCACAGGTTTGATCAGCAGCAGTACTTTCAATACCGGGCATATGGAATCGCTTTTTGAATCTTCACAAACGAACAAACAATTTCAACAACAATACGAAAATTTTATACTTGAAACGATTTTGTAAAGAGTACAATCTTTAAAGAGAGTTTCAATCCAGCCACGGACATTATTAGCCGGAATGATCCGTATAGAGATACCATTTCCCCTTTACTTTTTTCATGAGACTTGAATAACGGCCATCGATGGTTTTGCCATCAGGATATTTTACATGAAAGTAACCAGTGACTTCAAACAACTCATAATTTTCAAACTGAAAACAACTAAAAAAGCTAACTTCGGATATACTCATTGTAAACTCATTTACTATGAAAATCAGGCTCCTGTTTTTGTTTCAAATTATTGCCATGAATTTAACTGCACAATTAAAACCAGTTTCTTCCGGAGTATTTCATTGGGATGAACTGCCAGTAAAGAAAGACGCCCAACGTGAATCAAGAAAAATTGCGGAAGGCACAACACCGGAATTTGAGTATTTTGAAATACATGCTACTACCCAGGAAAAAGGTACTATACCAAGACCTGCACATACACAAAAGAATATTGAAGAGGTGATCATCATCAAAGAAGGGACGCTGAAATGTACTATTGGGAATAAAACAACTGTACTGGGAAAAGGTAGTGTAATGCTGATACCGCCACTAGAAGCACAGACCTTTGAAAATATCGGCGATGGACCGGTAACTTATTATGTTTTTATGTTCCGCTCAAAGGATACAATGAATATGGAAAGAAGTAAACAGGCTGGCGGTGCATTATTATTAAACTATGATTCCCTTGTTTATACTGAAAATGGTAATAAAGGAACTAGAAAATATTTTGACCGTCCAACAGCGATGTGTGAAAATTATGAAATGCATATTACTTACCTGAAAACAAAAGGCCCCAGCCATACACCTCACCAGCATAAGGATACCGAAATTATTTTAGTGATAGAAGGCGAAACGGAAATGACTATTGACGGGCAGCATTATACAGCCAAAGCCGGTGATTTTTATATAGCAGAAAGTGGCAAAATGCATGGTGTAGGCAATGCAAGTGATAAGCCCTGCAGTTATTTTGCATTTAAGTGGCGGTAAAAAATGATGATCGGATTTGTAAATGCTAATGATTCTATATATTTAATCTCTAAAACAATTTTATGAAGAAGTTTTTTTCAAAACAATCATTGCTTTTATTATTGGCTCCTGCCCTGCTTTCATCTTTTATTTCATTCACAGATAGAGCAAATTTTGCCGGCGAATGGAAACTCAATGAAGGAAAAAGTGAGTTAGGAGAATTTGGTGGCCGCTTTGCTGCCCGCAGTATTAAGATCGAACAGAAAGAAGATGCTATCACTATTTCCAAAACGGCACCGGGTTTTAATGGTGAAGAGGTCACCACAACCGAAACACTGAAGTTTGATGGCAAAGAATCAGAGACGACTGTATTTGGCAGTTCTAAAAAGAAATCAACACTTAAATGGTCCGATGACAGTCAATCATTCGTGGTTAATTACTCAATTATGTTTGAAAGAAACGGGCAGACGTCTGAATTTAAAGGCACGGAAACATGGAGCCTTAAAGACGGAGCTTTGTCATTGGTCACAGTTTCATCTTCACCACGTGGAGAGAATACAACAAAAGCTGTATACAATAAATAAGCAACGGTTTACCAGATAACCAGCTTACCTGTTTCCAGCAATTTGCTATCATTCGAAACCAGTTTATAAATAATAATGCCTGGTGCCATTGTTGATATATCAATAGTGCCACCGGGCATTTCATTAAAGCTTTTCAGCAAGCGGCCTGTGATATCAAATAATTGTAAACGGCTATCAGGAGGTACACCTTGTTGTAGAACATAAGTCAACGGGCTATTGCGGCCAGCAGGATTGGGATAAAAGAGGATAAAACGTTTGCCCGTTGTTAACACAGAGATGATCTCTGTATAAACAAAAGCACCGCTTTTCAGTTTGATCTTTACACGCCAATAACTTGTACCGGGCGGTACATCGTTTACAAGATGATTATAGAGTTGAATATTATTAATTGCTTTTACTCTTCCACTTGTCTGGACTAAATTTCCTGATGCCGTCACTTGCTCAAAGAATATACTGTCAACATAACTTGCAGCACTTAACTCCAGTATAAGATCAAGGTTATTCTGATCCTGCAGGTTGTAATAAAAAGTTTTATAAAAACATTTAACCCCCTGCTGTGTAATATCCAATGCAATACTTCGTGCAGCAGGAAGGCCATTGGTTAATACCGGCTCTACTGCATATACTAGAGAAGGATATGCTGAACGCTTCAGCACGGTGAACGTATCAGCAACAGTGAGTATATGTTTTAAATAGGCGCTGTCAGTTAACGTATAAATTTTATAGCCATTTGCATAAATATGTTTGTTCCAGGAAAGGCCAAATGAATCGGCACATACAAAATCTATATTCAACCGGGTCACTTTACTGATGATAAAACTTTTTGAAAGAAAATCACCAAAAGAAGTTTCCATTTTAAATACAGCTGTACTACTTGTGTCTTTTATCGGCCATTGATAATAATTAGTATAGATCTTATGAGCAGTTTTAAGCAATTGCCAGTTGGTGCCACTATTATAACTGATGTATAAATTACCTGTTTGATTGGTATCAGCTACAAATGTTTTCCAGCGTATATCAAGATTTTCATTTTCCGCTCTGTTTACATCCGAAGCATGTTGAGGGCTGGTGAAGCTGAATGTATTTAAAGTATCTGTACGATAAGCTATACTAAACGAAATTGATGCTGTGTTGACACTTGTCCCTTTTACACGAATGAGATAATTACCTGCAGCAGGGAGTGAAATGCTTACCTGTTCTGCTGTGTTCAACGAATCTCTTTTTCTTGTTGGTTGTTTTGCTAATGAATCAATATGCGCCGTTGCATTTAACACCCACGGTTTATATATCGTTCCACTGCTGATTTCCTGTACTTCAAGATCAAGATCATTGATCAATGCTTTATTGTTATTAACGGAAGTTGCACTATCTGTCCATGCCAATGTTGCTTTCAGTTGTGCTGCATTCGCCGGAATAGATATTGTCTTTGTCCATTGTTGACCTTGTGATAATGAATTTCCATCATATTCTTTTTGTTGAATGGATTTAATTGCAGTATAACTATTCAGCAATCCATAACCTGTTTTATAATCGATTCCTTTTGTGTAAACATCTTCCGCTGTGTTATATAAAATTGCTTTTGTTAATGAAGCCGGCGGTAATGACTGGTTATTACTATCAGCATATACCTGTTGTATAACAGCGATAGTGCCGCTTACTACAGCGGCTGCATCCGATGTACCATTAGGTCCCAACGCTATTATTTGTGGCGCTACTCTCCCATCATACAAAGGGCCAACAGAGCTTTCTGCCGGAATATTTCCTTTATTGTCAATAGCCCCAACAGTAATTATGTTTTTTGCCATTTTAAAATTACCCGTGAGGTTGGCATAACCGGGAATATTTGCATAGGGACCTGTCGTAGCCGAAGACGTACCTTGATTTCCGGCAGAAAAAACAGGAACGAAATTTTTATTCTGCCATGTAAGTACATCATAGCTCACAGCTTCTGCTCCATAGAACTGCTGAATGATTGTCCCGTAAGAATGATTCTGCACAGTAACCTTATTTGTATTCAATAAGACAGCATCATCGGCAAACAGGTTTGAAAATGAACTGGGATAGAACTTACAGCCATAAGCAATTCCCCTGCCGTCATAAAAACTATTACCGGCGCCCCCAATGATGGAAGAAATAACCGTAGCATGGCTTGTAATGGTTGGAGCAGCCAATGATGAGGCAAGTACCCGTTTATGCAAATCGAGATCGGTTTCCTCCATTTTTTGTTCCTTCACTCCTGCTACAATATTTTTTCCGTTTGCTCCTGGTATACTGTAGTCGACAGCATTGAGTCCATGAAAACTTCTGTTATATCCAATGATGCCGGTTTCTGATTGTGGGTCAACCCGTACATCAATGAATATGATCTCTTTTAAAGAAACAAGTTTTTCTTTTAAAAGTTTAAAACTTGTTTTTATAAGTACTGATTTTGAAAGTTGATCAACGAAAATTATAGTTAGCTGTGGTTTTAATTTTTCCACTGCTGAAATTAATCCGACTAAGCTTTGACCTGCCAAAATAAACTTCTGTTGAATGTTATCGTTATCGTCAATTAATTGTTCAGCAAAAGGTGAGTATTTCCAGAGATCATTTGCAGGGGCGAATCTTGTTTGTTTTTTTAATAAACTAAAATCAGGTTCAGTGTTAATTTCAACAATAGCAGTGCTTTCGGAAAATTGGCGAATGATTTTAGCTGTAGCAGGTTTATCATTTTCCCAATGAATAATATAATAAGGTCGGGTTTCAGAAAATTGCAGGTTACTTGTATCTGCATTTCTCCTAAATAAACTATCTGCAATACCCTTTTTATTTAATTGTGCAAAAACCCTGGATTGAATAAATACACAACAAATAATGGCAATACACTTGCAGAAAGTTTTCATATTTGGTCTGTAATGCTTGAACATTAATAGCCGATAAGGGTCATGAACTAAAGGCTTTAAAATTACTGATATAAATTTTGCCGGAAGCAGCTTTCAAAAAAAATCCCTTTCTTAAAAAGAAAGGGATTTTGAATTCGGAAAATATTTTTAATAGACATATCTCAATGCAATTGCATCATCTGCATTTAAGATGGGGCTGCCATTTGTACAAGCCATCATCCATGAATTATAGGATCCGTTTACATTTGTGGGAGTTCCAGGAATATAAACAGCGCCAATGCTGCCTGCAGACTCACCGGCACCGGGACCGCAACTGTTTCTTCTCTTATAATCAGTATGACGGAAACCGATGCAATGGCCAATCTCATGTGCCATTACTTCGTCTACTTTATCAGTCGTGTTTAAATAAGTAGTTGCACAACTGCTGGTGCTGAGTGTAAAACCAGATGAAGGATTACCACTTGAAGTTGGAAAGCCAGAAGCCTGACCTAATATACATCCGCCACCAGAATTGCCAAGGTTAGCACCGGTGATATGGATCTGGCCACCTGAAGCTACTCTTTGAAATACAATTTTTAAATCTCCCAAACCATTATACCTGGCCAAAGCATTATCAAGTCCGGTAGAATAATAAGCCGGAAAACCAGAACCTAAGCTTACTGTTATTGTTCTTACTCCGGAAACTGGAGTGCTTACTACATTAAACGTACGGTAATGTTCTTCATCAGCGACAATGAAATTATTGGTAGGTGCTGCACCGGCCATTTCTTCCAATTGAGTCCTGGTAAGAAGAATATCTCCTTCAATAAGATAATTTCCATCTGATCTTCTTTCAACCCAATTACTATTGAAACCAGCTGAAGCTACCAACGATTTCTCATCTTGGCTCAAAGCATTTGGATCTGCAGATTTGGTCGTTGATTTTTGACAACTAACAATTGCAACAGCAAGCATTGCTGCAACTCCAGTTGAATAAAGAAATTTTTTAGTTTGCATGCGGGTTGTTTTTGGTTTAAAAAATAAAGAACGAATGTAAGCTATTTGTATTATAGCCAAGTCGTATTACTACTAACACTGTCATATTAATCTCATTTATTATTGAACAGAAAAAAAATTATAATTCAATCGGGCTCAGTTTCAATTAAACAAAAAAGCTGTTTCTTCTTAATGAAACAGCTTTTGAAACTATTGGTATCCAATTAATAAACATAGTTTAATGCAGTGCCATCGGCGCTGCTAAAACTAGGACTGCCATCTGTACAAGCCATCATCCATGATTTATAATTACCAGCAACTGTTGTAGGTGTACCCGGAATATGGATAGCACCAACACCTGCACTGCCTTCATTCGCATTTTGCCCGCAGCTTGAACGGTTCATAAAATCAGTATGACGGAAGCCAATACAATGGCCCATCTCATGCGCAACTACCTCATCCACTTTTCTTGAACTGTTTAAATAGCTGATTGCGCAACTACTAGTGCTAAGCGTAAATCCAGATGAAGGATTGCCGCTGCCAGTAGGAAATCCTGATGCCTGTCCTAAAATACAACCGCCGCCAGAAGTACCAAGGTTTGCACCAGTTATATGTATCTCACCGCCGGATGCTACTCTTTGAAAATTTATTTTTAGTCCATAACCATTATAACGGGCTAGTGCAGCATCTAAGCCGGTAGAATAATAAGAAGGAAATCCGGAGCCAAGACTTACTGTAATTGTTCTTGTACCTGAAACAGGAGTAGCAACAACATTAGTTGTGCGGTAATGTTCTTCATCGGCAATGATCAGGTCATTCGATGAACCTGTACCAGCCATTTCCTGCAATTGAGTTTTGGTCATCAGGATATCGCCTTCAATTAAAAAATTACCATCGGGTCTTCTTTCCGCCCAATTACCATTAAAGCCTGCTGAAACGATCATTGCTTTTTCATCGGTAGTTAATGCGTTACGGTCTTCGGTTTTGGTTGCTGATTTTTGACAACTTAAGATTGCACCGGTAAGCACTAATGCCAACCCGGCCGGGATAAAAAGCTTTCTCATATTTAAAAAGTTTTTGGGTAAAAGTGAATTACCGAATATAAAAACATTTTCACATACAAATTCAGTCTGTGTGAAAAAAAAATGTATAAGTGATAATAGTGATTTTACCAGTGTTTGAACTATAGAATGAAATAACATCTTGATTTCTATTCCACAGGTATCATTTCATCATCTTCTCCAAATACGTATTTATTAAACCAAATCCAGTTGCCAGGTGGCTGCAAAGGCTAAATTAAACACCATAGAAATGATTGATTTTTTTAAGCAGGTGGTTACTGTTTATATTTTTATATTCGTATTCTCCAGATTTTTAAAGAATGTCCATAAGTAAGTCAAACTCAGAGTAAAAATAGTTATGAAAAGAAGTAAATTTTTACAAACCTCGGCCGCTATAATCGGCAGCACCTTTTTACCATCCAGCAGCTTTGCTGAAGAAAATCATAAACCAGGTAAAATAAGATTTGCTTACCTGACCGATATACATCTAAAACCTGATCTTACTGCTGAAACAGGTATGGCAAAAGCCTTTCAGCATGCACAATCATTAAAACCTAAAATTGATTTTATCATTAATGGTGGTGATTCCATTATGGATTCTCTCGAAGCGGACAAACAAAAAACACAAACCCAATGGGATCTTTTTCATTCTATTTTAAAAAAGGAAAATAACCTGCCCATTTATCACTGTATTGGCAATCATGATGTGTGGGGCTGGTTTTTAAAAAATGATAAACCCGAAGCTGATAAATTATATGGCAAGCAATGGGTGGTGGAAACATTGGAAATGCCCAAACGTTATTACAGCTTCACTAAAGATAAATGGCATTTTATTGTGCTGGACAGTACGCAACTCAACCCGGCCGGTGGGTATATCGCTTACCTGGATCCGGAACAATTAAGTTGGCTACAGCAGGAACTGGAACAATCAAAAGATAAATTCATTTGCATTGTATCGCATATTCCTATTCTCTCTATCTGTGCCGGATTATTCTTTAATAAAACAGAAACTAATGGCGATTTGAAAATTCAACGTAACCTGATGCACACTGATTTCCTTGCGTTGAAAAAAATATTCCTCTCTAATCCCAATATAAAAGTTTGCCTGAGTGGTCATATTCATTTACAAGATGAAATCGAATACCTGGGTGTTAAGTATTATTGCAATGGTGCTGTTTCAGGCAACTGGTGGAAAGGATCATACCAGGAATTTGCACCGGCTTATGCAGTTTTTGAATTCTATGATGACGGCAGGTTTGTAAGAACGATGATAAATTATGCATAATACGAAGAGAAGACTAAAGTATACCCTCACAAAATATAAGTAACACCATCAATTACCCGTGTTATTATACCATCTTTTAATGTGCCGGGATATCGTTCCATGGAGTTATACCATCCAAGAGTGAAAGATCCAATAGCTTTTAGTTTACCCCTGAGTGCTCTATCATCAAAGGTAGAGTAGTAAGTGATGTTTGTATTACCCACTGATTTTAATTTGCCGCTGTAAGCTTCGTTCTCAAATGAGTTATAATAATTAAAACCTTTATTCCCGGCGAATTTTATTTTACCTCTCAGTAATTCATTATCGAATTCACCAAAATATGTAAAAACATTTCTGCCTAGCATTTTGACCTTACCGGCGAACTCATCTTTTTGTAATGAACCGTAATAAGTGATGTTTGTTACACCGATGCTACGAACCTTGCCGTTTAAAATTGAATCAGTTTGATTAGTGTAATATTCTACCCGGCCCATATAAGGTTTCAGCATACCCGGCATATTATAATAACGTCCTGGCTCCTGTTCATAACCCCATTCCAATATTTGACCATCAGTTGAAATTTTTATGATCACTTTCTGATCGGTTATATAAGAAATGCAAACAAGATTTTCTCCATTGTTGAATTGTACAAACTTTAGATTTTGTCCGTAAACGAACAAATAAGATAAAAAAGAAAACAGGAGTGTAAGAATCCTTTTCATATATTTCAATTGCAGTATGAAGATATAACAAATCGGTTAGCAGAACTGACAAAGTCAGCTAAAAATTGAACGGCAGCACTATCTGGCCAAATCCTTTAGTTGATTGCGGAAATTAGCTATTAATGTATCTTGGAAAGCTTATTATTATCAATGGAGTTATTCTCAACGTATTCAATTTTGAACCTGGTGCTGATATTCAGTGGGGCATTTATCCTGGGACTGGCAAAAGCCGGACTGAAAGGGATTGACATGCTGAATGTGACCATGATGGCCCTGGTATTCGGTGGCAAAGCATCTACAGGCATTGTATTGCCTTTATTATGTGCGGCAGATATTGCAGCAGTGATCTATTATCACCGGCATGCACAATGGAAACATTTTTGGAAATTACTGCCATGGATGACTGCAGGAATTTTGATCGGCGTATTTGCAGGCAAGGATTTGGATGAAGCAATTTTCAGAAAGATAATGGCTGTGATCATTATTCTTACTGTTATCATTATGCTGGTTATGGAGTTTATCAAAACTGAAAATGTACCAACACATCCGTTGTTTGCTGCCAGTACAGGCGTGGTGGCAGGCATTACTACTATGCTTGGAAATTTAGCGGGAGCATTTTCAAATCTTTACTTTTTAGCGATGCGAATGGCGAAGAATGATTTTATCGGAACAGCTGCCTGGTTATTTTTAGTGATCAATTTATTTAAACTTCCATTCCAGGTATTCTACTGGAAAAATATTACCACAAGTAGCTTACAAATTGATCTTTGGTTATTACCTGCATTGGCGATTGGTTTTTGGCTGGGAATAAAAATTGTGAAGCATATAAATGATGGCAACTACCGTAAAGCAGTGATCGTACTTACCTTGATCGGCGCTACTGTGGTTTTCTTAAAATGATGTTCTATTATCATTAGTTTATGGCAAAAAAAAATCTGCGATAAATAAATATCGCAGATCCACTATAAAAAGATATAACTAAATACTATTTTATTACCATCTTTTATTATCAGAGCGGGGTGCTTTTTCCCTTGCAACTGAAACTGATAAGGCTCTTCCTTCAATATCCTTATTGTTCAGGCTTTTCATAGCTGCTTCAGCTTCCGCTGCAACATCCATTTCAACAAAACCAAAACCACGGCTTTGTCCGCTTTCCCTGTCAGTAATAATTTTTGCTGATTTTACATTTCCAAAGGCAGCAAATAAAGTTCTTAAAGCTTCCTCATTTGTGTGAAAGCTTAAATTCGAAACATACATGTTCATAACTAAAAATTTAAAATAAAAAATACAATACTTGTGACTAAAAAACTGGGGACAAAAAGTAAAGAAGGATAAAATGATACTGTGTGAGGAGTAAAACTTTGAGTCAGTCTTATACTGAATGTGAACCGAATTAGATCGTCACCCGGTGAAGGTAGTCTATTAAAAAGCAACTAACTAATCTATTTACGGGTATATAGCTCATTTGTGCAAAATAACAAGGTTCAATGTGGGTATTAACGATGGTAACTACCTCATAGTGTTCATTATACTCAGTTACTCAGCTATGTGATATTAGTTTTAAATAAGTAGCTGATTCAGAAATAAGACCAATGAATCAGAAAAAACTAGTTTAGCATTTTAGTGCATGCTGGTAATTGTCATCTGCTCACCCTTAGCATTCACTCTATATGATTTTGCACCATCAAATAACAAAGCCTCAGAGTGACCTTCTTTGTGATGTACATCGATATCGATAACCCTACCCTTATAAGCCGAAACAACTTCATTAGCGATCACAGTATGCCCGGTAACGATATACTTGCAATCATATATATTAAGTGTGCTGTCTACTTGTGACTGAGTGGCCCGGGGTTTACCATAATAATAACCACGGTACCAGAATGGGCTCTCATCACTGAATAATAACTCGGAATAGACACTGGGAAACCTGGAACTCGTATCGGAATAATAAATGCGTGCCGTATCATTGATTGCTTTCAGCGGTATTTGTGCATCATTCATATAAGGAGAAAAGCCGCCATGCGCAAACAGTACATTGCCGATCCGTTCAGTTATATTTTTAGTTGCGAGCCAGCGTCCCAACTCAGCTTGTTGACTAAATAATTTCAAATAAGAAATATGCATACTATCAGCATGTGCGATATATCGTGGATGAACATAATGATGATCACCATTCATGTTCATGATCTCATGATTGCCCAAAATATAGTGAACTTTTCCACCAGCAGCTTCGGCCTGGCTTTCGAGTGAGTATATCAGCCAGAGTACTTCAGTGACCATAGTGCCGCGGTCAACAAAATCACCGACCAGTACTAAATGACCATCTCCAAAGATCCATTGATAGTTTGCATCTATCACAGCATTTCCCTGCAGGAGTTTACGAAAAGCTGAAAACTCGCCTTCGATATCAGATACTACCAGCATTTTTTTAGGTTTGTTGTAGCTGCTTTTTTGAATGTTAAGGGTGGGTTGCAGTTTTACTTTGAAAGTTTTGCCTGCTTCATCAGTTTGTACTTCCAGTTGCAATTGATCCTTTTTCGATTGTTCAAGGTGTTTGCTTCGTAACGATAACTGACCATTTGCTGAATCAATATATTGAACAAGTATTGAATCCCCTTTGTAAAGTACATAAGGCCCATCAATAGTTAGTGGCGTTCCATCAGCTGGCGGTTGTTGTTTTGCAGAGGGTATCTTTATCCATGCAAGCAATACTGTTGCAATTATTATGGTTAAAATTTTCAGCATATACTTTTAGACGAAATTTTTAGCGAATCCGTTGATGCTTGTTAAAGAATGTGAATTCTTTGACAAATGAATTTAGGCGTCTAAGATATTGGATTTGGCCATTTATCCAAGTAATTCATAAGATATGGAAGATCTTTTTGTATGGGTTATTGGTAGGAACAGAAGAACTTAAAAATTCAACTTCCTGACCGCCTTTATCCACATTAATCAGAATCCCGAAAAAAACAACAAAAGACCAATACTTTTGCCACGAGAATAAATAATATTATAATACCGTGCCAACCGCCGCATTAATAAAATCGTCAATTTTAACACACATGAAACTGATATCCACCCTTTTTATAAGCATTGTAAGCTTCCTTACGATTTGTGCCCAACAAAATATAAGTGCTGTGTCTATTGAAATCAACGGGAATAGAAACTTACAGGTATCGGTAGATGGAAAAGGCTTTGACCTTAGAAACAGTGCAACAAGCGGCACTAAAACTAGTATTGCTTTTAATAACCTCGGATCAGGACAGCATACAATACAGATCACCCGTACCGAAGTAATTCCAGGTGTCAAAGAAACCATTCCTGTTTTGTTTAATCTCAGGTATGGATTTGACATGCTGATCATTGTTAACGAAAATGGAAGCCTGCAACTAACCGAGACAAAGAAAATACTGGTACAGGAAACCACCCCAATGAGCAATGCTGATTTCAATACTTTACTGAAAAATGTAAGAGCTCAGGCCACAGTTAATGGAAGAAGATCAGTAATAGCCAATGCATTTAATAATACCAATAATTATTTCACCACTTTCCAGGTGGAGCAGTTGCTTCAATTAGTAAACTCTGAAAGTTACAGGCTGCAGTTAGCTAAATTATCTTATCGCGGCATTACCGATCCTGATAGCTTCAGCCAATTATATGACCTGTTTACGACCCAGGCAAGCAAAAATGAATTAGAGGAATATGTAAATAGTTACAAGGATACTATCAATCAGCAGGCGCCAATGATGGATGCTGAATTCAATACTTTATACCAGGGTATCAGGAATCAACGATATACCAGCACACAAATGAATTCACTCACCGATGCATTTAATAATACTAATTATTATTTCACATCTTCCCAGGCAAGTCGGCTGATTCAAATAATGAGTTTGGAAAGCAACAGGTTGCAATTGGCTAAATTATCCTATCGCAGTATTGTAGACACTGCCAATTTCATCCAGGTAATTAATTTGCTCGGTATGCAGAGCAATAAAAATGAATTGATAGCATATATCAGAAATTATAATGGTATTCCTTCTAAAACTCCTATATCCGATGCAATGTTTAATGTATTATACCAGGATATTAAAAACCAAAGGACACTGAGTCTTCAGATGGCTTCTTTAACCAATGTATTTAATGACACCATTAATTATTTCACCACTTACCAGGCAGGTCAATTCATTCAAATAGTTACTGCTGAAACCAATAGGCTACAATTAGCTAAATTATCTTACCGTGGCATTGTAGATACAGCCAATTTTATACAGGTTTATAATTTATTGCCTACACAAGCTGCAAAAAATGATTTGAAGGCTTATGTAATGAATTATAATAACCCTGGTTCTGGTAATACTCCAAAAATTCCGATGTCAGATGCTGATTACAATTCTTTATATCAGAGTGTTCAATTGCAGTTTTTTCCAGGTGAAAAAATGATCTATCTTACTACTGCCTTCAGTAATACATATAACTATTTTACGAGTGCACAGGCAAAACGATTAATTCTGTTAGTATCGTTGGAAAGCAACAGGCTACAGTTAGCCAAATTATCTTATCGTTCAATTACAGACAGGAATAATTTCAACATTCTGTATGATATGTTTACCAGCCAGGCAAGCAAGAATGACCTGGAAGCGTATGTGAAAGCTTATAAAGATTGATCTTATTATTTATGTTGCGAGAGCATCGAAATTTTATTACTTCCCTCCAACGCTTTTTTCACCTTCGGCGCAATCTTAGTTCCGTAAATCTCTATTGATTTCATCAGCGATTGATGCGAAGGTCCACCTACATCCATATGTGCAGAGAAACGGGTGAGGCCAAACAATTCCTGCATATGTAAAATTTTATCAATGGCTTCATTGGCATCACCAATAATTAAATGCCCGTTCTTACTTCGGCCGATATCATACTGTTGTTTCTGGTAAGGAGGCCATCCCCGACTTTGGCCTACTCTATCCATCTGCGTGGAGTAGATGGGGTAATATTCATCAGCTATTTTCTTACTGTCTTCACCAAAAAATGCATGCATATGCACACCTACCTGGAATTTATTTACATCATGACCAAACTGCTTGTACAAATCCTTGTAATAATTAAACAATGGTTTGAATTGTACAGGATCGCCACCAATGATAGCAAATATTACAGGCAGCCCATGTTTAGCAGCTCTTACTACTGACTCAGGTGTGCCACCCACGGCCACCCAAATATTCAGATGATCGTTGACAGCACGTGGCAATATTTGTTGACCTTTTAATTCAGCTCGGAATTTGCCTTTCCAACTAATGGGATTATCCTTATTTATTTTCAGCAGCAATTCCAGTTTCTCCTCAAACAGATCATCATAATCATTCAGATCGTAACCGAACAAAGGAAATGATTCGATAAAACTGCCGCGACCAGCCATAAGTTCTGCCCTGCCATTTGATAGTTGGTCAATCGTTGCAAAACTTTGATAGAGTTTTACCGGGTCCGACGAACTTAATACAGAAACAGCACTGCCCAGTTTAATATTTTTGGTAACGCCAGAAGCTGCTGCCAGGATTATTTCCGGTGCAGAGACCGCATAGTCAGGACGATGATGCTCACCAATTCCATAAAAGTCAAGCCCTACTTCATCCATCAGTTTTATTTCTTCAATAAGCTCCCGCAAACGCTGCCCGGCCGATTGTGGTTTCCCATCTTTGGAATAATGATTATCACCAAACATTCCTACGCCTAATTCCATAATGTATTATTTAGCAGCGAAGTTATGGTGGTTATAAAGAAAGTAAGTTGATGTATGTTATGAAAAAATATGCAATGTCGTAATGAACACAAGCATCAAAGATGCTAAACAAAAGAGTTCTTGTCAGGGTTGCAGCAAGATCTTGAAACTAATAGCCCTTACATTTTACCGGGTATTGTAAAAAAAGGGTAAAATTTTCCCCACGATTAAAGGCTCCACGTAGTTATAAACAGAAACAAGACGGGGTGGATAATTTGCTTAACAAAAAAATCAATTAGGGCAGGCAATTTGCTATAATAGCTTGCAATGGATTCTATTCTTGTGTCTCATTCAAAAACTGTAACCATTAACCCTTAAAAAAATATTATGTCAAACACAACTACGCTTAAACAAAAATTGGCAAAAAAAATTCTTGTTGTTGAAGATGAAGGCGAAATAGGCTTAGTACTGGATATGGTCCTTAACAAAGGATCAGTTGAACTGGATTATGTAAGTAATCTTTTGGCAGCTGATGAGTATCTTCAAAAACAACAACCTTCAGTAATTATACTGGACAATAAACTTCCCGATGGATTCGGAGTTGATTTTATCGGTTATATTAAGAAAAAATATCCTTCTATCAAGATCATCATGATCTCAGGTTTAGTAACAGCCCGTGATGTGGCTTTGGAAAATGGCGCCGACCTGTTTTTTGAAAAACCTTTTTCAATGGAAGAATTTGAAAATGCAGTAACCCGGCTTTTGCAGTGAGATCAGCAATAGAATCATGTTTGATATAATCCAATAAGATTATTTTTCCTTTATCTGTAATTCTTTCCAGGGCGAAGTGTCATCTTTTTCTCTTTTGAATTCGTATGCTGAAGAAATGCCAATAACAATTTCTGCAGTAGTATAAATTTTACAGCCTTCCATTAGATGGCCACCGATAGTTTTACCGGTACTATCGCTGATGCTGATATGCAGGTGGCTCCCATTTACTGAAACTGTGCCAGTAAGACTTACAATTTCAAAATGACCAGAAGCACGACTACCCTCCTGCTGATTGGCAAAACGAATATTATAATCAGTAAGACTCCCCACGCAAGTATTGATCCATCCGGCAATAATTTTCTTTTACTAGAACATCAATACCATTACGAAGATCTTCCCCGGGTTTAAGTCGAAAAGCATATACTTTATTACCATCCATTGCGAATTAGTTTGAGGAATTACAAGAAAAATGACAGCATTACTATCAAACAAAATATTTCAAATGCTTCATTTACAAATGTATTAAAAATCAAACACGGGAAAACACGGGAATATTGTAAGTAAGTTTCCAATATAAGAACCAGTATTATTTTATTATTTTTCCGCAATGATCCATCCTATGAAAAAAGCCATTTACTGCTTTATCCTTTTTTTATGTTTTCAATGTTTATCGGCGCAACCAGCTATTAACATAGCTCAAAACGATACAGCCCGCCTGATACAGCAAAAAGAAAATATAATTACAGCAGCTACTATTATTAAGGTAGAGAACATGGGCGAGGTTATCAATACACCGCTTAACGAATTAAGACCGACCATCTCTGCAGATGGAAACCTGTTATTTTTTATCCGTGAAAATGACCCATACAATACAAAATATAATTCCGTTCGAAACTCACAGGATATTTGGTTTGCTATGCGGGATAGTTTTGGCATCTGGAGTGAAGCAGTCCATCTTGGCTATCCACTTAATACAGCTTTTTACAATTCGGTATTTTGGATATCTCCTGATAACAACAGGATTTTAATACGTGGAGCTTTCATCAATGGAGATTATGTTGGTAATGGTGTAAGTATGTGTCAACTGCAGGAAAATGGTTACTGGAGCAAACCTGAAGCATTACGAATAAAAAACTATGCAAAGTATGACAAGGGGTTGCGTTCAGGAGCTACTATGGCACATGATGGAAAAACATTATTACTGTATATGTCACCGGAAAAAGAAAGTTTTGTCAATGATATTTATGTATGCTTTTTACAAACAGATGGCACCTGGTCCGAGCCAAAATCACTTGGTAAAAAAATTAACCTGGAAAAACACGATGAGATGACACCTTATTTAGCGGCAGATGGTGAAACGCTTTACTTCAGTAGTAACCGGCCCGGTGGACTTGGCGACAATGATATTTGGATGACCAAACGCCTTGATATGACCTGGCAAAAATGGAGCGACCCAGTTAATCTTGGCAGTCCTATTAATACTCCCGATTGGGATGCCTTCTTTACGCTGGATGCCGGTGGAGAATTTGCGTATTTAACCAACATCGAAAACGGATATGGCGAATCCGATATAGTAAAAGTGAAACTGTTGGAAAAAGAAAGACCCAAACCGATCGTAATGGTAACAGGGAATGTGTACAATGCAAAAACAAAACAGCCACTGTCTGCCTCTCTTATTTATCAAACACTGCCAGATGGTGCAGAAGCCGGTAATGGAATATCAAATCCAATAGATGGTTCTTTTAAGATCATATTGCCTTATGACAAAAATTATTTAATAAGAGCTACCGCTGATAAATTTTTTGCGCAATCAGAAAACCTGAACCTTGATTCGCTGGTAAAAGTTGGGTATAAAGAAATACATAAAGATCTTTACCTGGTGCCTATTGAGATCGGGCAAGTAGTAAGGCTGAACAATGTATTTTTTGATTTTGATAAATGGAACCTGCGACCAGAATCATTTGTAGAATTGGATCGTGTAGTGAAATTGCTGGAAGAAAACCCTGCTATTGAAATTGAAATGAGTGCACATACTGACAGTTATGGTTCGGATGATTATAATTTTAAACTAAGTGATAACCGTGCAAGATCAGTAATGGAATATATTCTTTCAAAAGGCATTGCTCCTACCCGAATCGTATCACATGGATATGGTGAAACGGTACCTGTAGTACCTAATGATACACCGGAAAACAGGCAGCTGAATCGAAGAGTTGAGTTTAAGATATTGAAGAATTAAAACCTCATACATAAGAGTAGATTCTTTGCATTCATTCACCTTCGCAAAACATAATACAAGTTTGTATTTCTTATCCTATTTCGGAGAACCTAAGAATATTTATATTTGGGAAAAATCATGGCCGAACAGGAAGTAATTAAGCATACCAAGAAAATATTTGGACTCTGGAGTAGTGAAAAAGGATTCTGGCATAAAGCTGGCGAGTTTTTGCTTGAGATATTTATTATCGTATTTGCAGTAACTGTTTCGATCTATTTTCATGACTGGAGCGAGGCAAAGCATCAACGACATGAAACAAAAGAGTTTCTGCTGGGATTAAAGCAGGACTTGCAGACAGATATTGCAGAAATGAACGAGGATAAAAAATCATTTAACCTGAGCGGAAAGGCGTTTAATTATATCACCAATAGAAAGCTTAATGAGAAAATAAATCCTGATACAATAAAGAAATACAAGGGGTGGATATTTAATACCACCGGGCTGGTTCCAAACAGCGGCCGGTTCGAGGGGTTTAAATCATCAGGAAAAATCGGCACCATCAGTAATAAGGAGTTGCAGAATAATATTATGGATCTCTACCAGGAAAATATTCCGAATGTTATTTCAAGCACAAACTATTATACTCTGAAAAAGCAAAAATTGTTTGACCATATATCCAGCACTAAAAAAAGGATAACGGATAGTACTACGAATGAAACTGAAGTGCTGGCGTCTGATCAATCATTTAATATTTGCAAGACTCTCACCTTCGTTAATGAAATAATTGACCGATATGATATTTGTATTAATAAAATGAAAACGATCATCGATCAGATTAATAAAGAATATGGTGAATGAAGGTCGAAAACTATTTAGTCAAAATCTTCTTCCTTATTTTTTTATTCTTCACTTCCATCCTATTTTCACCGCATGCATCCGCATATACAAGCATTATTACAATGTATCAACCTTGAAGAAAAGGAACAGGCACAACGGTATCGTTTAGATCAGCAGCATACTTTAAAAGCATTGAAGGCCGAGGGACTCGCATTGCATCCGATCATTGTTACCCGCAAAAATTTTGGCTATGCCGATTATCCTGAAATAAATTTTAAACTCAGTTTCCCCCCAGAGGCAAATTTGTTCAGGGATGGTGCGGCTATTGAATGTTTTATTACAGGTGAAGAACCAGTGAAGGGAATGTTGATGAGTTTGGATGGAAAAAGCGGCGAGTTCCGTTTGTTTGCTCCCGACTTTCCTGATTGGATAGAAGATGATGGTGTGGGTATTAAACTAGCCCCTGATACCCGTACTACCAGCATCATGAAAAAAGTGTTGAATGAACTGGAAAATAATAAACCTCTTTTCAAATTATTTGAGCAGTTACATGATGATGCAATTGTAACTCCAACTCAAGTGACAATAAGAAGCAGTTCGATCAGTTTTCACAACCACCAGCTAAATGAAAGCCAGCAACAAGCTGTTACAGCTATTACACAAAACGAAAAAATAACAATTGTACATGGCCCACCCGGAACAGGAAAGACTACAACACTGATTGAAGCTATTGTGCAACTGATCAAAAACGGTGAAAAGGTTTTAGTTTCCGCTCCCAGTAATACAGCGGTAGATAATATTGCCAAAGGCTTGCTAAAGCAAGGCGTAAAATTATTAAGAGTGGGTAATGCGAGTAAAGCTGATGAAACGATCTTCGCTCATACTCCTGAAGGAAGACTAATCAACAGCAAGCAACAAAAAGAGATCAAGCAATTAAAACAAAGAGCTGAAGAGTTTCGAAAGATGGCACTGAAATACAAACGCAGTTTTGGCAAGGCCGAAAGAGAACAGCGACAGCTTCTGTTTAAAGAAGTAAAGAATATACGAATTGAGATAAAGAAGTTACAGGCTTATAATGAGGAAAAATTATTTGCAGAAGCAGAAGTAATTGCCGGCACGCCGATCGGTATTTATGATGCAGGTATTGACCATCTGCATTTTCAAACATTGGTACTGGATGAAGCTGGTCAGTGTATTGAACCGCTTGCCTGGTGTATTTTTCCACTTGCCGATAAGATCGTACTCGCTGGAGATCATTGGCAACTTCCTCCTACCGTATTAAGTCATGAAGCTGCACAACTTGGCTTAAACCGTTCTATTCTTGAAATGGCAATTAAAACAACGGATACTATTTACCTGCTCAATACGCAGTACCGCATGAAAGAAGTGATCGCTGGATTCAGCAGCAATTACTTTTATAATGACCAGTTGCGGAGTGCAGCGCATTTACAAAATACCGGTACACATATAACTTTTATCGACACTGCCGGCTCCGGTTATAATGAAGAGCATGGAGCTGATGGTAGTAGCCTGCAGAATAAAGGTGAACTGGCCATTGTTCAAAAATTATTTGAAACAGAATCATTGGATCCGCTAAAGACGGCATTCATTTCACCTTATGCCGGGCAAGTTGCAGCTGCCAAAGAAATCTTTTCGGTACAACTTCGCATTAGTACAATCGACAGTTTCCAGGGGCAGGAAAAAGAAAACATCATTATATCCCTGGTACGTAGCAATGATGATGGTGATATTGGTTTTTTAAAAGATTATCGCCGTATGAATGTTGCTATCACCCGTGCAAAAGAACGACTTTTTGTTATAGGCGACAGCGCCACTATCGGAGCGGATGTTTTTTACAATACCTTCTTAACTTATATTGAAAAGTATGGTGTGTACCGCACTGTTTGGGAATTTGACTTATAGAAAAAGATTTATGAGTCAAGCTGCTGTACTACTATCATCGGCTGTTGCATCGCAGCCAATAGTTATCGGGATAGTGGACATTTACTTTTTAATGCCGATTATTTGTAAGACCCGAAGGAACTGAAACTATATTTTTCAATTGTTTATTTTCTTCGAAATCTGTTATGTTTTGTAAGGTGACGATGGCTATCTGGGTGAGTGCTTCATCAGTTAAAAAGCCCTGGTGTGAAGTTATCAGCACATTTGGGAAACCTAATAGTCTTACCAATACATCATCTGCTATAACGTTTTCATTCAAATCGTGAAAGAAAAGTTTTTCTTCCTGTTCATACACATCAAGACCCAAATACCCCAGTTTCCCATTTTTTAAAGCGGTGATAACAGCTTTTGTATCTACCAATGCACCACGACTTGTATTGATAAGCATGGCACCGTTTTTCATGATCGCTAATGTGTCGCTATTTATAAGATGCTTTGTTTGTTCTGTCAGTGGACAATGAAGCGACAGTATATCGCTTTGTTGCAATACCTCCTGTCGTGTCAAATATTTTATACCAAGAGCTTCCAGTTCTTTATTAACAACAATATCAAACGCCACCACTTTACAACCCATCCCCAGCATGATCCGTGCAAAGCATTCACCTATTTTCCCAGTACCGATCACTCCCACCGTTTTGCCATATAGATCGAATCCTGTCAGCCTGTCGAGAGAAAAATTTCCTTCTCTTACCCGGTTATACGCTTTATGTGTTTTGCGATTGAGTGTCATTATCAATGCCAGGGCATGTTCGGCCACTGCATGTGGCGAATAAGCTGGTACCCTTACTACACTTATATTATTTTCCGCTGCGGCCACAACATCCACATTATTAAAACCAGCACAGCGTTGTGCGATAATTTTTATTCCTATTTCTTTTAATGTATTCAAAACAACTTTATTCAATTGATCGTTTACAAAAGCACATACCGCATTACAACCCCTGGCAAGGTTTGCCGTTTGCTCATTTAACCGGGCTTCAAAAAAAAGTATTTCGTGCTGATTGTTGTAGCGTTCAAAGTATTCCTTATCGTAAGGCTGTGTAGAGAAAAAAGCAATTTTCATATAGTGAAGTTCAGCTTGTTTAAATTATGAATTAATATTCTTTGATCGTTAATAACAGTAACAAAATTTGTCCTGGCAAAATGATCCTACCGGTTTAATTTTTTAAAGTATTTTCTTTTATTCAGGTATTTCAAGAATTCAATGCAAAGCACCGTACCAATAGTAACCATTAGAATCACAGCCATTGCATTCCACGCTAAAGCAGTTGTTTTAAAAATCGAATTTAAAAAAGGAACATATACGATCAACAATTGCAGAACAACAGTAATTACAATTGCTCCCCACAATTCTTTGTTTGCAAATATCCGTGAAGAAAAAAGAGAATGATATACAGAGCGAACCGATAATGCATTACCCAATTGTACAAAACAAAGTGTTGTGAATACCATTGTTTGCTGCGTTCTAACATCATATAGCTGCCCTGCCGCCCACAATTGAATAAAGATTGCTCCAATAGCCAATATAATTCCTGTCAGTAATATTCTTGCAACCAATCCACCAGCGAATAGATTTTCTTTTGGCGGCCTTGGCGGACGGTTCATAATATCTTTTTCTGCAGGTTCTGTTACAAGTGCCAAACCGGGCAAACCATCAGTCACCAGGTTGATCCAAAGAATATGAATGGGAAGCAAAGGAATTGCAAAGCCAAGAATCGGCGCCAGGAAAATAGTTAGTATCTCACCAAGGTTACAGGAAAGTACATACAAAATAAATTTCCGGATATTCTCATAAATTCTTCTTCCTTCACGTATTGCTTTTACAATGGTGGCAAAATTATCATCCAGCAAGATCATATCTGCCGATTCTTTGGATACATCAGTACCTGTTATGCCCATTGCTACACCAATATCAGCTTGTTTCAATGATGGGGCATCATTCACACCATCGCCGGTCATGGCCACAAATTCTCCATTGCTTTGCAATGCTTTTACAATATTTAATTTTTGTTCAGGTGATACCCGTGCATATACTATTGTGTTTTTTACTTCTTTACTGAATGCTTCGGGTGATAATTTTTCAAGATCAGCACCTGTCTTTACACCTTCGTGTCCTTTTTCAATCATACCTAATCGTTCTGCGATCGCCTTTGCAGTAAGTGGCTGGTCACCGGTTATCATCACTGATTTGATGCCTGCGGTTTTACATTGCTTAATAGCTTCGATCACTTCTTCCCGCGGGGGGTCTATCATTGCCGTCATGCCTAAAAAATCCAGGTCAGTTTCTGCATCTGCTTTTATTTCTCCCGGATCCTGATCAAATGTTTTATACCCAAAAAATAAAACTCTTAACCCATCAGCAGCCCATTCACGATTTTTATCAAGCCACCCAGGAGTTTGTTCTTTATATTTTCCACTTAATACTTCCAGCATTTTTATCGGGGCGCCTTTCACAAATAATATCCATTTATCCTCATGCTTATGCAAAGTGCTCATCCGCATTCTTTCTGAATCAAAAGGAAGTTTTAATACAAAGGGAAATTGTTTATCCGATTCTTCTTTTGAAAAACCTTTTTCCACCGCATGATCCACCAATGCAGTTTCAGTAGAATCACCCAGCAAACCATCATCAGAAAATTTTACTTCATTATTTAAGATCATCGCATGCTTTAATAGATCTTCTTTTTCTGGCGCAGCTTCCAACTTTTCCACTGTCATATTATTTTGCGTAAGCGTTCCTGTTTTATCACTGCAGATATAAGTAACAGAACCCAATGTTTCCACGGCAGGTAATTTTCTCATCAAGGCATTTTGCTTTACCATTCGTCTTGCACCCCGTGCAAGTGCAATTGTAATTACTGCAGGCAGTGCTTCAGGCAAAGCAGCAACTGCCAGCGACAATGCAGTAAGAAACATTACAAAAGAAGGTTCACCATGCAGCAAACCAATACCAAATACGATGAGGCAGATAATTATAACTATAACTGCAAGCTGCTTACTAAAAACAATGAGTCTTTTTTGTAAAGGAGTTTTTTGAGATTCAACTTCCAACAGTCCTGCTATTTTCCCTAGCTCTGTATTCATGCCGGTAGTTGTTACTACTGCTGTGGCTGAACCATTGCTTACAATAGTTCCTTTGAAGATCATGTTAAGCTGATCACCCGGAACAAGATTTTCTTCTTTAATGGCTTCTGTTTTCTTTTCAACCGAATGACTTTCTCCCGTAAGCGATGCTTCATCTGTTTTAAAAGAATGTACTTCGATCAACCTTGCATCAGCAGGAACAATATCTCCCGCTTCTAATAAAATAATGTCTCCGGGTACCAATTGTGCAGCTTCAATTTTAGCAGGATTATCATTGCGTAATACCATTGCAAATTGAGCCGACATTTTTTTCAGCATCCTCACTGATTTTTCTGCATTATACTCCTGGTAGTATCCCATCCATGCATTGCCAATTATGATGGCAAGGATTACAAATGCATCCGTGTGCTCTCCTACTACAAATGAAATAATAGCAGCAATTACCAGTATAATGATCATTATATCGGTAAATTGAGACAGCAGTATCGCTAATTTGGTTTTTTGTTTTGCCTCTAGCAAAACATTGGCCCCATACTTTTTTTGCAGTGCCGGCACCGCTTCGCTGTTCAAACCTGAAGCAGATGTTTTGAGCTGATCAAAGACTTCCTGTGTAGTAAGTTGATAGAATGACTGCATTATTTTTCTAAAAGCATGAAGTTAATATAACTTAAGCCTCCATCCATAAAGGTGTGAATCATACAACTTATTTCTATAGTTGTATAACAAATACCACGTTCAGCATGCAGACCTTTACAAGTCATTCTAATTGAACAAATATAAAAAATGAAAAAAGATAAAAATACTCTTACTGATCTTACCGGTAAGAGTAATCATACTAACAGTACCAATCATACCCCTTCAACGGAAATAGAAAAATCAAAAGTGCATATAATCGTTGAGATCATCGAGTATATACCCAATGCTGTTGTCAGCAAGACGATCATCAAAAAGACCACAGGAAATGTCACGGTGACATCTTTTGACTCAGGCGAAGAATTAGCAGAAAAAACTTCTCCTTTCGACACCTATGTTCAGATAATAGATGGTGTAGCAGAAGTTGTGATTAATGAAAAAGATTACTTGCTAAGAACAGGTGACGGTATTGTAATTCCAGCTCATGCACCGCATTGCTTTAATGCGAATGAACAGTTCAAAATGATCTCAACCGTTATTAAAAGTGGTTACGAGGATTAAATCCAACGCAACAGGCGACCGGGAACTGAACTGAAACACATCTTTATCTTTGTCTGAATCATGACAGAAAATAAAACAAAAGGTAATGAGTTATCACTGCTGTTCATTAGTCTGCGCCATTCATTTGCATTACTTGGAAAAAATGACCCAATGCGTATGGCCGGGGCTACTGCTTTTTTTACCACGTTTGCATTGCCGCCGATCGTTTTTATACTGTCGCAGTTATTTGGTCTTTTTATTGGCCGGGGCAACGTTCGCCGCGGATTGATCGAGAACATTTCAAATACATTGGGAAAGGAAGGTGCTGAACAAGTGAGACAAGTGGTATGGAGTATTAGTGGCTTCAGTGACAGTTGGTATGTGATCGTATTAGGATTTCTCTTTCTTGTTTTTGTAGCCACCACCTTGTTTACTGAAATCAAAAATTCCCTGAATCAACTCTGGAAAATTAGTGTGAAAGAACATCCGGGACTTCTTTTTGAATTAAGTGCCAGGGCAAAATCATTTGCTGTTATATTGTTGACCGGGATTTTATTTTTTGCTGACCTCTTTCTGGAGAGCCTTGAGGTAATAGCTGGTAATTATATTGATGAAATATGGCATTGGGGCAGAATTTATTTTAAAAGCGCTGTACAGCAAATAGCAAGTGTGATCATTGTAGCAGCCTGGTTTATTCTTTTATTCCGCTTCCTGGCAAATGGAAGACCTACCTGGAAAGCATCTCTTGTTGGCGGATTACTGACGGGTATCTTATTTATTGCCGGAAAATTATTGCTACGGTTTTTACTTGTCAGCAGTAATATCGGTAATCTGTATGGCGCTGCTGGTTCATTTGTTTTGGTATTGCTATTCGTTTTTTATTCGTCCTTTATTTTGTATTATGGCGCCTCTTTCATTGCTGTTTATTCAGAAAAGAAACAATGGCCACTTATACCTGGGGGCAACGCTTATAAATACAGGATCCTGGAAATGAAGAATCCTGTGTAGTTATTATTTCCAGTGCCCTTATTTTGCAAATATGGCCACCATCTTATAACGGCCTCACAGTTCCCGAACCTGAAATATGAGTGCTGATCAACGGTTGCCCACGATAATAAACTGAACCACTTCCACTAATTGTTGCATCAAGTGTTTGAGATAAATTTACCTGCATATCACCAGAGCCACTGATAGTTGTTGTCGCTTTTTCAGCAGTTACACCGGCTATAAATAATTCACCAGAGCCACTGATCTTTAAGTCTTCATTCTTCGCTGTACCTGCTTGTACGATTATATTACCAGAACCACTGATATTGGCATTTATCTTATCTGTTACAGATATTGATGATACAATAATATTTCCTGAACCGCTTATGCCCATATCCAGGTTTACTGTATTTACATTTCCTGCTACCATCAGATCACCCGAGCCACTCAGATGAAAATAGTCTGCTGATGGTCCACTGATATTGACAGTAATATCTTCATTTGATTTTATACGTACACCATCTTTCACTTTTAATATTATGTGACCGTTAATTTTGGTGGTTTGTATTACATCGAGTATGTTTCGTTGTGCTGTTATTTCTACTTTATAAACTGGATCAATTTTGTAATAGATCTTTCCCCCGATACTTGCTGATACTCCTGAAAAATCTGTGATGTTACGGGTTTCGGTTTGTAGTGGCCCCTCTCCTACTACTTTTCTACAGGATGTTGCTGTTAATAGAGCTGCGGCGGCTGCTAACATAATAATTACTTTTTTCATTTTTATTCGATTTCTGGTTTGATAATTTTAAAATTCTATTTTATAATTCAGGATGGGGATTAAACCCGTTTGATAACTTGTAACAATTTTATTTTTCTCATCATCATACCATTGGCCAAACACATTTAACCTGTTTGTGACATTCTGTATATCCAATGATAAAGTGCTGGTGAAATTTTTCCTGTTCCATTTCATACTGATCCCGATATCTGCCCGGAAATAAGCAGTGTTTTGTAAACTGTAAGCTTCTTTTTCTTTAAACACTGTATAGCCCAGTTGTTGTGATGCATCAAAGTCAATTGGCGTAGTGCGAAGCCCACCTGCATAGATCGTTTTCAGGTTAACGCCAAAAGTTTTTGGTTTTCTCTCGCTTATAAATTCTTTACCGGTGATCAACGTGACAAGATAATTACCATTGAACCGGGTATTTCTTTCCACTCCATCTTTTGCAGTATACTTCGATTGATAGATAGAATTGCTCAAGGTGAGATAGAAATTGTCTTTTAGGTAACGTTCCAATGAAATTTCTATACCATAATTTTTACCCTTCCCTGCATTTTCCATTGGCTCAATTATGTATTCATTCAGGATATTCAATGTTGATAAAGAGCTGCTATCATATATGCTAACAGGAACATTGAATAATTGCTGATAATACAGTTCTGCTTTGGCTAGTAAATTTTTACCTAACCTGTGGCTGTAAGAAAGAACATAATGATGTGACTTCGTCAGATCCAGGTTTTTGTTAGGCATCAAAATAGTGCCATCTGGTAATTTTTGCTCAGCAAAATAAACACTCAATGTTTGCATCTGGCTATGCAAGCCGTATCCCATTGCAATACTGCTCTTGTTATTAATATTCCATTTAGCAGAAAAACGTGGCTCAACAGATGAAGTATTATTATGAACAAGGCGGAAATAATGCATACCAGCATTCAACGTTAGGTTATTTGATGGCTTATATTGCCATTGTGCAAATGCTTGCTGTGTGGATGTTTTACCGGAAGAATTGAGCACCTCCTCCAATGGGTCACCTTCATGTTCGCTTGAAAGCCGGTAAAAATTATATTTGATCATATCTGCAATGACACCTGTACGCAGGTTCAGCCGGTTACTGAATTTATAATTAAGCGTTGAATTAAAAATTAGTTTATTGGTTTTATACTTATCAAAGTATGTGGCGGATAATGTATAATCATCTTCTGTATAATGTTCATCATACCCGACTTTAGTTTGCGAAATTCCTATACCTGATTTAATATTTAATTTATTTCCGGCAAGAATGGTATGTGTTATTCCGGTCATACCGGTATTGGATAAAAATGTATAGGAATACCTGTCGCTTTTACTTTCCCATTTTAATGAATCTGCATCAGCGTTAAATTTCTGGTCACTTTTACCGCCAAAACCAAAAAATGTGAATGTGCCAAGCTTATTGGTTGGTAAATAAAAATTGTAAGACAGATCCTGGAAATTAGTTGCTCCATCATCGGGTATAACGCCAGTTTTAGAAAGTAATGACAATGTGGAATACCGATAGTTAATAAGATAAGAACCTTTGTATTTTTTTGAGAACGGCCCTTCCAGTGCGACATTTAACCCAAGTACTCCTGCCTGCAATGTATATTCTCTTTTTTCATTATTACCTTTTCTCAACCTGAGATCAAACACGCCGCTTAAAGCATTACCATATTCTGCTGCAAAAGCAGCAGTAATAAAATCTGAATTTGAAAGTAACTGGGAACTTAATACTGAAATGCCACCGCCACTGTTACCGGGAGTAGCAAAATGATTTGGGTTGGGAATATCCATTCCTTCCATGCGCCACAATAAGCCAGTTGGCGAATTGCCACGGATAACAATACTGTTGTTTCCATCATCTGCTGCAAACACACCTGCAAAACCTGTAGCCATACGTAACGGGTCATTAACTGCAGCTGCATACTTTTGAGTTTCTTCCACAGTAAATGCTCTTGCACTTACTGCACTCATATCATTAAGTGGCTTATTTTTCTTGCTACCGGCTTTTATAATTACGTCTGTTTCTGTATGGATGATGGCTTCCAATGAGACATTAATAACTGTTTCTTTTCCGGAGTTAACAGCAATATTTTCCAATACTCCTTCTTTAAATCCGGTATAAGAAATACTGAGGCGATATGTGCCAACTGGAATATTACTAAAACGAAAAACGCCGGCATCGTCAGTGATAACTGATTTACCAAGTGGACTGATAGTAACAGTTGCCCCGCTAAGCGGCTGTTGCAGCACCTGGTCTGTTATAGTACCACGGAATTGTTGTGAATACTGAGCCTGTGCTGAAATGAATAATAAGGATAAGGCGAACCCGAAAACAAACTTCATTTTCTTTTTCTTTAGTGGTTTTGATTAATTGTTTGATAGTATAACAACTAAAGAAAGGCCTACCCCTATGCGTTAACATTTTTTTAGAAGAAATTAATTCCGGCATTCCATCCAAACCAGCCCGTTACCTTATTGCTGAATTTTGTGGTGTTATAACCCGAAGGAGGAATGGGGTTAAGATAACCGCTGAAACTACCGTTCTGGTCAGTGACATACACCGAATATGAAGGACCGGCAAATAAAGAAACATATTTCCCAAGCTTAACATTAAAGTTGAGATTGAACCTGTTTAAAAGATTGAGATAATCCCATGAACCGAGATAGAGATATTGGCAACTTAGTTCAGGATTAATGGACAATGTTTTCTTCTTATTTAATGACAATTCACTGCCCAAACCATAACCAAAAGAATAAACTTTATCACTGTCACTGAGATTCACACCTGCCTGGAGGATACTGTACAACTTTGAATTCCCGGTTTTAAACGAAGCATTCACATTTTGTATTTCATTAGCAGAAAAACTGAGTTTATGATATCCTTTGAGAATAATATTGATCAATCCGATACTGTATCCTTCTGAAGTATCTGCGATATTGATAAGTCCTATCTGCACGCCTCTTAATTTTTTTGCATAATTAATAACACCTGCAATTTGCACTCCGTCCATTTCTCTATTACTTATATTAGCCACCCCAGCTATCTGCACTCCACTTACTTTTTCCTTTGAAAAATTTCCAACACCGCCGACCTGGACACCTTTTACGCTATCTGAAACATGATTATATATTCCGCCAATTTGTAAGCCGATCATTTTTCCTGTCACAAAATTATTGATACCTGCAGCCTGCAGGCCTTTCACATTATCCTGCACCAGGTTATTGATACCGGCAAGCTGTAAACCGTTTACTTCTCCGCCGACTGAATTAAATAAACCCGCAGCCTGCAGGTACTTCACATCTTTTTTATCAATATTAAACAAACCACCTAGTTCAAGTCCGTTAGTTCCGGCAGTGTAGCCACCAAATATGTTCAAAGAAAAATTATTGATCACCTGTGAAGATAAATGACCATGAGTACTCAATCCCGGAACAACTGAAACCTGGAAAGGACGGGTGGTAAAAAACTTTTTTAAGTTGAGGCTTTGTATTTTTTGTTTACCTGAAAGAAAGAATTTTCCTATACCTGTCTGCTGTACTTTGATTGAATCAGCAATAACTGGCGGATTAACAATTGTCGTTGTATCTATAATTACTTTCAACGAATCAGGGGTCCGGTAATCTTCAGGTGTTATCACTTCATTGTTTCCTTCAATTTCAATAGGGACCATTGTAATAGAAAGCTGCTGGTTATAGCGGGGTTGAATTTTTATTGTTGTGTCTTCGTAAAATTCTTTGCTTACTGTTAACTCAACCATACTCGTTTTACTGCTTTTCAGTTTTATTTTAAAAAAGCCTTCGGTGTTGGTCATGGCCGAAGCAAGTATTGTTTTCTCATAAATACTGGCTTCGTTGATCGCAATGCCGGATTGTTCATCATACACATAACCACTTACTGAATAAATTTTTTCTTCTGTTACACCTTTTTGTGTTACCAAAGTCATTCTTATTGGTGCTTTCCGAATGATGATATAGTTGCCGCTTTCTTTAAACTCATAACTAGTATTAAACAGTTGCGACAATATTTCTTTTACTGTTTTGTTTGATGCTCTCAAACTAATAAGGCTGTCTTTTTTAATGATGCTGGAATTATACGAGAAATAGAAATCTCCTTTGTTGCTCAAAATTTCAAGCACATTATCCAAACGCTGCTTGTTTACATCCAGTGAAATGTTTTTCTGCAGAATAGCCTGGCCATTAACTGCAGCATTTATAAAAAAAAGAAAAATGATAAAAGTAAAAATTGTACTGAATTTCATGAACTGTAATCGGGGTTATTGTAAAATGATCTGTCCGTCTTCTTTTTTGATAACTGTTATATCAAGAGTGAGATGTATTATTTCCAATACTTTTTCAAGGGACTCATTATTAAAAGTTGTTGTCAGCTGCATATCTCTTAATTCCTTTCTGCCAATGCTGATCTTTGCATCATAGGCTTCATTCAACACCTGTACCAGTTTCCATAAAGGAGTGCCATCACAAACAAATTCTTTGCTGCGGTAATAGTTGTAAAGCTTATCACTTACTGTTTCTTTGTTGGTAATGCTATCGGTTGCGGTCATCACTATTTTTTCTCCAGCAATTAATTCTACAGTCTTACCGGATCTTGCTACCCGTACAATACCTGTTTCTACTACGATCTCTGTATTACCATTTTCACTTTTTATATTAAAAGAAGTTCCTACTACTGTTACCTGCACATCATTTACTGAAATGATAAAAGGTTTTTTCTTATCCGGTGCTACATTAAAGAAGGCTTCACCCTTTAAAGCAATTGCCCTTGTATCGCCTTTGAATTTAGAAGGATAAGTAATAGTTGATCTTTTATTTAATGTAATAACAGAACCATCCGGCAATGTATCAAGCAGAACATTTTGGCCGGTTTGGGCAACCATTTCTTTCGGTTCATTATTATTGAACATAAAATAAGCAGCAACACCCAGACCTGCAATTAAAATAACCGATGCAGCGATCCTCATCCAGGAAAAACGTTTGCGGCTTATAACTTTTGGTGATTCATTTTTATCGGCAACCCGCATTTGAAACCTTTCCCATGCTTTGTTCACATCAACAGTTGATCCGGCGGCAAGTTCTTTACTGCTATCCCATATTTTTTTGAACTGGTTATAATATTCTTTATTCGATGAATTGGCATTCATCCATTCCATCACTGCTTGTTCTTCTTCCGGAGATGCTTCACCCAACAGGTATTTCACCAGCAGGTCATCATCAATATGGTAAAATTTTTGTTCCAGGGTTGTGGTATTAAAAATGAATAAATAATAAGATGAAAATGAGGAAGTCGGCTAACTTCTCCCGCAACAATTTCAATGCCTTGCCCATCTGGTTTTCTACTGTTTTTACGGATATACCCAGCTTATCTGCAATTTCCCGGTATTTCAATTCATCAAAGCGGCTCATTTGGAAAATGGTACGGCATTGTTCAGGTAGTTCATTCAATGCAGAATGAATTTTCTTTTCCAGCTCCCCGGCCATTACTTTTTTTGCAGGATGTTCCACTTCGTTTTTCATACTGTACGCAACATGCAACTGGTGATTTGATCTTACTTTCTGGTGCTTGATATAATTAAGGCTTTCATTATGCACAGCCCGGTATAAATAAGCAGAAACAGAACCTGTCAATGAGAGATTCTCATTTCTCTCCCAAAGCTTAAAAAAGACCTGCTGCACCATTTCTTCAGCTTCCTCTTCATCCCTCAGTATAGTAAAGGCATAGGCATGCAGGCGTTTAAAATAAGTTTTAAAGACCTGCTCAAAGGCTGTTTCATCCCTTTGTGCCAGTAATGTGCCGATGGTTTCGTTCGCCAGTTCCATTCCCTGTGCCCTGTATTGCTGTTCTATTAATAAAGCTGCGCCCAAAAATACTTTTTAATATAACAACCGACGGGATGTTTACCCCTATTCCTGTTCAAAAAAAATAGCAGATAATAATACTGACCCCCGAATGGACGTAAAAGTCTAGGGTAGTATCGGTATCTCATTCTTCCTTTGTACTTTTAAAAAATATGATCGACATCATCAGAAGCAAATAAAATGATAGAACAAACAGAACTTATTATAACTAAATGGCAGTATAACCCGCCTATGAACTCAATTGCAGATGAGCCGGAAAAATTATTCAGCTCTGTTTCATTTGATGTGATGAAGAAAAGAGCAGCCACCAAAAAAGGGATTGCCTGCCGCTTTACGATTCGCTTTCAGTTTGAAAATGAAACCATACTTGAATATGTAGGGGAAGATTCTTATGTAATAGACCTGCAGGATATAATAGATAAAAGCGAGTTACAAAGGATGATCAGGAATTCGTATTCGAAGGTCAATGAGATATTTGAGTTTAAAAAACTGGGTACAATGCTACGAGATAAATCGTTACTGCCATTTGATGAAACAAAGTATGATCTTGATCCGGTGCTTGCTTTGCTGCATTAACTGTCAAGCAAAAGAAATCCAGGCAAGATTAAAAAGAGGATGGTGGTAATCTTTTATTTGCCTGGATATTACGTTCTATCTAAAAGGTTAATGGTTTGCTGATCTCTTTCTGCAGTCGATTACAATAAAGTAACGGAAGATTCATCAATGTTACCTAATAGTAGCAAATCGGCTAATATGCCTGGTGCATATGGATCAAAGAATTACAAAGGATCGAAACCCTCTCCTGCTAAGGGTCTCATAGTTTCTTAAGCCTATATAGATCTGTTTTTTTAGGATTTCCTCCGATTGAAAATTTGACAATTGTCAATGTTTTTTTTAGATGATCAGGTGCAAGAAAGAAAATGGCTTTAGAGATTACGGCCTCTAACAATGGGTATAGGAATGCCAGGCGTACCATTACTTTTTAAAGAAAGTTTTTTCCTGACCCTGCTTAAGGTTTCAAGAGTAATACCGAGAAACGATGCAATATATTTTAGCGGAATCCGGTTGGCCAGGTGACCATACCTTGATATAAAAAGTTGGTACTTATTTTCAGCATTAGAAAGTCTTACAATAAAAGCACGACCCTCTGCATCCTGGTAATATTTTTGCAAAACTTTCCTTGCAACGATATTAAATTCGGGAAACTTGATATATAGATTCTGGAAATCGGTGTATGTTAATGCAATCAACTCACAGTTTTCAATGGCCTGCATATTTTCAAAGGCGGGTTCCCTTACGTCGAGAGCCGAAATAGAACTTACAACTTCATTTTCAGCCGTGATCCATGTTGTAATATCTTTTTTACCTTCTTTAATGAACCCACGTACGGCGCCCTTTTTTATAAAATAAATATGCTCGCATATTTCGCCAGCTTTCAGCAATAATTTCCCTTTACGAAATGAACAAGCATAGCTGTGTTTTTTTAAATAATCTTTAATGCCTTCACTTAAGGGATAGAAATAATCCAATGTAGTAATCACTGACGAAATATCAGGAGGGCTGTTTTTGTTTAATTGATTCTTTCTATGTAAACCAGCTCCGCGCATTCCTTGCAATTTAGTTGCTACAAAACTAAGAATATATTGTTTTTGAATCCCCCTCTTGCTGTTGGCTTCTTAATGTTTCCGAGAAAAAACTATCAATGAATAACGCTAGTAGTTATGGGTTTAAACGAAAAGTCTGCACTTATCATTGTTCGGCAATCTTTCTTTCGTATTGTTTTTGCAGGTCGTTTAGTGCAGAATCATAACCGGGCTGGTCAATAAAAGCAGCAGGATCATAAGTGTCGCCCGGTTTATGTTTAGTATGTAGTTTAAACTGGCTGGCATGAGAAGCCACCCAGATATCGAATGAAATATTTTTCATTGCCTTGAATGTATAGGCATAATCTTTAGCTATTTCCGGGTAAGAACTTATATCCTTAAATGCTTTGTCTGTAACAATGGTGGGCATATTCGCAATAAGGACTTTCCATGATCGCTTTTCATCTTTTACAGTAAACAAATAACTACATGAACCTTTTGTATGACCGGGATGATGAAGCATCACCAGTTGCATACCTCCCAGCTTTACTGTATCACCACCCTTTAATAAGCGATCAGGCTTTATAGGTTTAAATGAAGTGCCAAAGACTCCCAATTCATAATCTGATTGGCCACCGCTTACCAATTCATCAACCTCTTTTTCATTCGCCATCAGTTGTGCTCCTGTTTGCTTTTTTATTTCAGCCATTGCACCCATGTGATCGTAATGTGCCTGGGTAGTTAAAAGTATTTTGGTATCGCTGAATTTAAAACCCAGTGTTTCGATATTGCTTTTTATCTGATCTAGTGAAGCCGCCAGCCCTGTATTGATCAATATATTTCCGTTGGACGTAGTAATAAGATAACAACCCAGGTCATAAGTGCCTACATAATATAGGTTGCCTGCAATGCGGAATGGTTGATAGGTTGCTGTCCATTCGGCTGTGGTTTTGGGTTCTTTTATTTCTTGTGCAGATGCAAATAATGTTGTGAGTGATAAAACAACAGTCAATACTAAATTTTGGAATGAATGTCTATGCATGATTGAATATCCAAATTTATTTCCAGGTGAAAAAATCAATTGCTTCGGTGCTTGTTAACAAGAATAATTTTGATATGTAATTACAAAGAAAGAATGATTTCAATAGCCGGCATTTATTATTTCGTTACCTGGTATATTTCTCTTGACCCTGAGAAATACATCTCATGATAACCCTTCATCAACTCTTTGATCTTTTTCGTCTCATCTGTATCGTGCATGTATTTTTCAAAACTTTTTTCATAGGCCGTAAGATTTTCATACTTACTAACCATAATTACCCTGTTATACTGACCTGTCATATCAGTCATGATACAATCTACTTCAGTTCTGTCAGCCATTGCTTCTTTAAACAATTTTGCCATTTTGGAGGCATTGCCGGGCTTACAGATAAAAATATCGTGTACAATTATCATACAGTCTTTTTAAAAGTGAATAATTGATTTGCAACGTAAAGTTCAGGAACTCTTCGTGATTCAACAAAGGAATTATAGGGTACTGTTTTTACAAACTCTCCTGATCATCGTTATGCATTGAAAGCACTTGCTTTGCTCTCTTCAGATCTTTTGAAAATATTCTTATCTCGATACCAGCGATCGGATCCATTCCTAACACATTATTATCATGAATGAATGACTCAATGCCCTGATCTTTTAATTGGGCTTGTACAGTAGTTGCCGTTCCCAGGTCATCAAAGACCTCAAGTAGTAGCGTCTCATCGTGATCATGTTTTTTCATTTCTATAAGCTTTATAAAATGAGCCCATAAATCATTCCAAATCATCATCCGTTGAAATAAAACAAGAGATATAGTAATGGACATTTATTTTACGGAGTTGGAACAAGCAATTGAGCAAAATTTTTTCGGAAAAAAATTAAGTGTTTGGCTCTTTTGTTGCTTTCTCATTCATGAAAGCCGATTGTTAATTTAAAAATCAATGTTATGAAAACGAAAAATAACCAGATCGGCGGTTTTCTTAGCGTTTGTATAGCAATAATTATAACAGCCTGCTATAACAGCACCAATTATACTAAAGGAACATCTGATCATACGATCAGGATGCAAAATTCTACCTTTTCACCTGCAACATTAACTGTACCTCTAAACTCGAAAGTAACCTGGGTGAATGATGACAACGTGATTCATACAGTTACTGCAGCTGACGGAAGTTTTAATAGTGGTGATATACCAGAGGGTTCTTCCTATAGCAGAACATTTGCTTCAGCAGCCACGATCAGGTATTATGATTCGCATACCCATAGTATGACAGGAATATTAGTTGTATCAGATTCAGCTCGAGCAGAGGGTTATTGATCCAAATATGAATTTAAAAAAACTATCGTTGAATGACACTAAACCTAAGGCTTTCTGAGTGATCAGAAGGTTTTTTTATGTAGCTGTTCATTAATGATGGTATAAAACTTGCGACAATTTATAAAACCCTGAACCTATGTTAAAACCTATTTCTTTTACTTTACGGATAATTTTTCTAAGTATTTCTCTTGTGATTTTTACTTCGGCTATTGCACCGGCTACAAGCCTGGCCGATGGTGTTCTTAAATACACGAATGAATTCCGTAAATCAAAAGGATTAGCAACTCTTAAAATGAGAAGTGATCTGAATGCTATTGCACGTGGTCATAGTGAAGATATGGCCAGCGGCCGCAGCAGTTTTGGACATGGAGGGTTTAACGAGCGGGCAAAAAAAATACAGAAGATCTATGACAGCTTTATTGTAGCTGAAAATGTTATTTATGGCGCCAGTAATGCAAAAGAAGCAGTCAGGCTTTGGAAAAAATCAAGCGGACACAGGCAAAACATGCTGGGCAATTATAAATACATAGGGATCGGCACAGCTCGCAACAAACATGGAGTTGTTTTTTATACACAAATATTTGTGAACTGATCATGTCAGGTTTCTTCTGTAAGTGATTGCTGGTTATTCTGCTCATACTTATTCAAACAATTATGCATAAGGTTCTTTCATCACTAAGATGAGCTGCTGTTTGTGGCTCACTAATTTCATTCCGATTCCTAAAGATACGTGTCGTGGTATAATTTATAAATATAGCAGGAGGTGCAACGTCAACAGTGTAGAAAAAAATAATCACAATAAAGATAGAACAACAATAAATTTAAAAAATTGTTTGACCATGATTGTTTACTACCTGATTAATCAAAACGTATAACCATTTATAAAATTTCATATCAATATAAAATTAGGGAAAGGCACAGTCTTTGTTTTTCAGGAAATGAAAATCATTCAATGAGTGAATGAATTTATTAAATAAAAAAAATAATCATGAAAACATTCAATTTAAGAAGTATTATGTGGGCAATACCGTTTTTGATCGGTAGTGTGGCATTAACAAGTTGTGACAATGACGATGATGATCTTAATGATAACAGGACGTACGTAATCAGCGGCAATGCAAGCGGATCACAAGTTGTTCCTGCTGTATCAGGTAGTGGACAAGGAACGGTTACCGGCACATATAATTCCAAAACAAACACGATGAATTATACTTCAACATGGACTAATTTGTCGGGAGCTCCGACTTCTGCAGGGTTTTATGCTGGTAATGCCGGAGCATCCGGAACATTGGTTGGTAATACATGGACATTAGGTTCTGGTTTAACCGCTACAGGTACTACTACAGGTACAATAGTTTTAACAGATGCACAGGAAACACAGTTGTTAAACAATGGTTGGTATTATTCTTACGGAACTGCAACAAATACGGGAGGTGAAGTTAGAGGACAGATAACGACGACAATACAGTAAACAGCTTAATCAGATTATTAAGAACCTGCTTTATAAGCAGGTTCTTTCTTCTTTATTATAATTATAAAATGATTTTTATGAATCAGAAAAAGAAAATACGATCAATCCGTAATGAAAATTTTAGTACGGGAAGTCATAGCCCATCATCATTGCGAAATGTTGGACCGGGTTATGATGATACGGGAAAGGGTGATTATAAAAGAGCTGATGATAATAAAGATAAGAATGTAAATAGCTTTCAAAATAAAAAACAAAAAAAATAACCGCCGTTATAACCAGGATCATTTTACTGGAGTATTGCAAGTAACTTTGTCGTGTAATGACTGATAATACCCGACAACAAAATAGCTTTTCTAAGCTGGTTACGATCTTGCGTGAATCTTTTTCGTTGCTAAAAAGGAATGATCCATTGCGCCTGGCCGGTGCTACCGCTTTCTTTACAACATTTGCATTACCCCCGATAATTTTTATACTGGCCCAGTTATTTGGTTCATTGATCGGTCAACGGGAATTGAACCAGGGATTGATTGGAAATATTTCTGAAATGGTCGGCACTGATGGTGCAAAACCGGTAAAACAGGTTTTAAAAAGTATACACGGATTTAGCAATGCATGGTATGTGATCATCATTGGTTTTTTATTCCTCGTATTCATTTCCACTACCCTATTCCTTGTTATAAAAAGTTCATTGAACCAGATATGGAAGATCAGTATTACTGATAGGCCGGGATTTACATATTTTTTGGTTTCAAGAACTAAAGCTTTCGCCGTTATACTAGTAACAGGTTTTTTATTCTGGGTTGGTATCTTTTTGGAAAGTATGGAGGCGGTGGCAGGTAATTACCTGAATAGCTTAATGACGATAGGCATTGTTGATTTTAAATTTATCTTTTCAAAGATCGGCAGCGTAATAGTAATTGGGTTATGGTTTTTTTTCCTGTTTCGTTACCTGGCCGAAGGCCGGCCCAACTGGAAAGCTTGTGTTGCGGGGAGTTTAGTAACAAGTATTTTCTTTATGCTCGGAAAATGGTTACTTAAAGCTTTATTGATAGATACTAATATCGGCAAGCTTTATGGAGCCTCCGGTTCTTTTGTACTGGTTTTACTATTTGTATTTTATTGCTCTTTTATTCTGTATTATGGGGCCTGCTTTATTGCTATATACTCCTTAAAAAATGATTGGCCGATCATTCCTAAGAACCAGGCTTATTTATACCGTATACAGAAAATTAAAAAGCCAGTGGAATAACTACTGATGTTGGTGCCGGTATGTATTGAGGAGATTAAATATTTGTGAACATAAATTGAGACAGAGCACTGTAATGAAAAAAGATTAGATTTACTTTCCCGCCTGAATTTAAACAGCCCTGATCTCGTATAAAATGAAAACTTTTCTATTTGATCCTTCTATGGGTATCTATTTTTTTTAACCACATCCGGTCCTGAATTATTCAGTAGCGGATAAAAATCTTAAATTATGTTAGTAATTGCACAGCACACCAACATCACGGACCCCGCTGCTTTTTGGGCAAAAGCACAAACAGTTATTGGAGCTGCACCTGCAGGCACCAGCGTTCTTTCTGTTTTTCCATCACAGGATGGTAAAACCGGAACCTGCGTTTGGGAAGCAGGAAATGTTGATGAACTTCAACAATTCCTTGACACAGCGTCAGAAGGCATGGCCACTAATTTTTGTTATGAAGTAAATGAAGCAGTTGCCATTGGATTGCCCGAAAGAAAGAAAGAAGCAGCACTTAACTGATCTTTTATGTTTTTAATTTTAAGAGCTGCATTGGCAGCTCTTTTTATTTGGACATAGATAAGGAATACTAACTAATGCAAAGGAACATCTATCTTGGTCTGAGTCTCGCCATCACTTCCTGTTTTCTTTTTAATAACAGATCATTTCCTCTTACTTCATAACGATCGACGCTGCTCAATGCCGATAAAAAAGTGTTTTCAAATTCAAGGTCACTACAGGCCATTTTCGTACTTACCACGTCAGTGAAACGAATGTCATTTTTATCCAGCGTATAGCCCCCATTTATTTGATTGCAGCCACCATTGCCTGCAAATCTCTTATCAGCCACTTCAAAATTGATATAAGCATCTCTCCTGCTTTCACTTTGTTGTACCGGAACTCCTTTCAGTTCTACCAGCACCCAATGCTGATTACCCCAACCGTAATCCGGTGAAAGTTTAGGGCTGCATTGAAAGCTGATCAATGCGATCATTAAAATGGATATATATTTCATAGTGTTTAAATTATTTCAAGCCAAGGTAGCGATGTAAGATTATCAATTGTTATACCATTTTGAATAATAGTTATAACATTCACTGATTGGCAAATTCCGTTGCGTGGGGACTCGTAACGGGGCTTTTTATGGACACGAACCAAGGTGAGGACGGCAAAAAAATACTGGTGGGGATGAAAATGCCCGACAGGAAATAAGAAACCCAGGAACAAAACGTGCAAGAAACAGAAACTGGGAATACTAATTTATAAGCTCTCGACTTCTTTTAAATAATCATGCTGTAGGTCTTCATGCATGGATTTTAATGCCAAATGAATTTTCTTTAACTGGTTTTCATAGATACCCTGCAATACGGGGTTTTTATTGACCGGGATATTCATGTCTTTCATCGCTGTACAGAAATAAATAAGCAGTTCAACTTCTACAACTGGAAGGCCACTATACCTGATATATTTTTTTATTGCACGCAGTATCTTTCGCAAAGTTTTCTTTACATAGTACACATTGGTTTTATTCATAGCTGCAAACTCCTCGTCCATTACATTCTTTATACTTTCAATATAAGCAGACGTATCATGTGCTTCAAAAAGTAAATAGGTCAATAATTCCTTATTCTCTTTTTTAAATCTCGCCAGCCTCAGGCAAATTTCGATTACTGTTGAAGCGGGTGCATTCAGCAGTTCCTGCTTTATCTCATGTATGGTTGATGCTTTCATATGTTTATAGACTCTGCGGCAAGTTAAGATTTGCCAGGACTTAAAATGGGCTAATTTGACATTGCGTTTTTGCGTGTTTGGGTTTTCAAAAAAAGCAATGTGGAAAAAAAGTAGGTATGTTCGTGCATGATTATGCTGTTTTGTACGTAATTTTTGCCTGATTTTGCGTGAATGTTATTGGATTCTGTTCCGATCGAAAATTCTAACACGTCCCCTTCAATCAGCTCTATAACCAAATAAATATGCTTAATTATGAAGAAGCTACTGCTTTCTCTATTCACCATTTTTTTTCTTTCTATGCCTTTTTTGGCATTTAGTCAAACACGGCAAATAAGCGGAATCGTTAGTGATGAATCTAAACTTCCCTTATCGTTCGTATCGGTTGTGCAAAAAGGAACTGCCACCGGAACAACAACAAATGAAAAAGGAGAATTTACCATCACAGTATCGGGTGCAAATCCCGTATTGGTTTTTTCTCATATTGATAGAGAGTCACAGGAAGTTGCTATAGGTAGCAGCAATACTTATAATGTAAGTTTAGTAACCAAGGGTTCGTTGTCTGAGGTAGTGGTAACAGCGCTTGGAATTAAAAGAAGTGAACGTGCCGTAGGTTATTCTACACAACAAGTAAAAGGCGAGAATCTTACTTTTACGAAAGAGCAGAATGTGATTGGTTCTTTAGCTGGTAAAATAGCCGGCGTACAAGTAGTAGGTGCATCTGGTGCCGCAATGGGAGGTACACAAAAAATTAAAATACGTGGTGTGAATTCTTTGAATGGTAATGACCAGGCTCTTATTGTAGTAGATGGTACACCAATTTCGAATTCAAATTTTGGTTCATCAAATGGTAATGGACCTGATCTTGGCAATATCGCCCAGGATATTAATCCGGATGATGTTGAATCAGTATCTGTACTAAAGGGTCCTGCAGCATCAGCGTTATATGGATTAAGAGGTCAGTATGGAGTTATACTTATTACAACAAGGAAAGGAAAAAAAGGACCTAAAAAAATAGATGTTCAATATAGCTCCGCGTTTTCGATGGAAAAAGTCGGAAATTTTTTGCCACTCCAAAATCTTTATGGTGTTGGAAATGACCAGGTTTTCAGAACGCTGGCAAACGGCGATAAATTCGTAAACGGAAACGATGAAAGCTGGGGACCTAAAATGGACGGAACGCCGGTTCGTATGTACTATAGCTTCTATCCGCAGGATGCTGAGTTTGGAAAACTTACACCTTTTGTGCCGCATCCTACTAATGTTGAGGATTATTTCGAAACAGGTCATAACATTAATAACAATATTTCTGTTGCAGGTGGCAATGAGAATATGATCTTCAGACTGAGTTATAATAATGGTGATATAAAAGGTGTAATGCCCGGTACTTCTTTAAAAAGAAATAACCTGGGCTTAAGCACTTCATTAGATGTTACCAAAAAGTTGACGGTTGGTGTAAATGCAACATTTGCTAATAACAAAGCTACACGACCATCACAAGGTTACCAGGGAACAGCAACCGGCCAGGTGCAATGGTTCCAGAGAAATATAGATATGGAGAGATTAAAAAATTATCGTTACGCTGACGGTACTATAATGAACTGGAATGTAAATCCAACTACAGCCGGTATCATTACCAATAACCGTCCAAGTGACTGGAACAATCCTTATTTTGATGCTTTTGCTAACAGTAATGATGATAGCAGGGATCGGATTTTTGGTGACTTAAATATTAGTTACCAGCTTTTGCCTGAATTGAAATTAAGCGGTTTTCTCAGGAGTGACATGTACACACAAAATGTTTCTCATGAAGAAGCTTTAGGTGGCAGGCTTGATGAAGGTTACTCTGTGGCAAAATACCAGAGTAAAGAATTTAACTATGAATTTTTAGGTCAGTATAATAAAAAATTTGGCGACATATCAATGAATTTGAATGTGGGTGCAAATAAATACACAGTTAATTTCACTTCAATTAGCGGAAATACGGTTGGTGGACTTACGAGTCCTGGATTTTATAGCCTTGCAGGTTCAAGAGACAGACCAAATGTTTCGTCCTTTATCCGTAGGAAAGAAGTGAGAAGTGTTTATGGTATGGCATCATTTGGGTATAAAGACATTTATTTTATTGATGGTTCGATCCGAAACGATGTATCCTCAACTTTACCCGTAAATAATAATTCTTACTCGTATCCGTCAGTTTCAACCAGTATTGTATTCAGCGAGTTACTAAAGTGGAAGGCTTTGTCTTTTGGTAAAATAAGAGCAAGTTATGCGATCGCAGGTTCTGATCTTGCCCCGTACCAGACAGGAAGCAGTTTTAATGTGGGTACAACATATACAGGTGCTGCCGCTACGATCAATCCACTTACTGTTCCTGATGTTTTAACGAACCCGAATATTGAACCTTCATTTGCGAAAGCATTTGAGGCAGGTATCGATGTTAGATTTTTGAAAAACAGAATTGGTGCAGAGTTTACTTTCTATCATCAAAAAAATGAGAACCAGATCATACAACTTGACGTACCTGGTTCAAGTGGTTTTGCAGCAACCGTAATAAATGCAGGATTGATCGAAAATAAAGGATTTGAATTATCGCTTAGCGGCACTCCTGTTCAATCAAATTTCTTTACATGGAATACTAATTTAAATTTTGCGAGTAACAAGAGCATGGTGAAAGAACTCTATCCCGGTATTGATGTTTACCAGCTGGATGCAAATACCTATTCAAGTGTTTCTATCTTTTTACAAGCCAGGGTTAATGAACCTTTTGGAAGTTTAGTAGGCCAGGCATACCTGCGTGATACTAAAACAGGAAAAATAATGCTGGATGCATCCAACATGCCGATACATCAAACCAACTACAACTTTGGAAGCGTAGTACCAAAATTCACCGGTGGTTTCCAAAATACTTTTAAAATATGGAAGCTGGACCTGGGTGCAATGATCGATTTTCAATCAGGCGGTAAATTTTTTAGCTGGACCCAAATGCTTGCAGTTAAATCCGGCCAGGCGGCTAGAACAGTTGAGTTAAATGATAAGGGATTTAATGTAAGAGATCCGTTAGCTGCAGGTGGCGGTTATAAAATAGAAGGTATTTCCCAGGCAACAGGCCAGGAAGTTAGTACGTATGTAGATGCCCGGTTATATTTTAGAAACGCTATCGGTACACGTATATACGAAGAGTGGCTTTTTGACGCATCTTATATTAAACTAAGAGAGCTAAGCCTGGGTTTTAATTTTGATCAAAAAATATTAAGTCATACACCTTTTAAAGCAGCAAAAGTTGCACTGATAGCAAGAAACCCTGCTATGATCTGGCAAAAAGCACCTAAAGGATTAGAGCCTTCTGAGCTATCCTATAACAGCGGCTCAATCAGCTGGCTGGAAAAAGGGGAATTCCAAACCGTACGTTCCTATGGTATCAGTTTTAATCTTACATTTTAATCGCCAATCATGAAAAAAATAAATCAAATCGCATACATTTTAGTAGCAACACTGGTAATAGCAGTTAGTTGTAAAAAATTTGATGGAAGCCTTAATGTTGATCCTAACAAACCAACAAAAGCTTCCGGCACACAATTAATAGCGAATGCAGAAAGATCACTGCCCGATATCAGTTCTTCACCATTTGGGGTTCATTATCCGCAGCATTTATCTAATACCTCATTTACCGAAAATTCAAGATATGCTACTGTTAATTTTAATTTTAATGGATGGTACACCGGGCCATTAATGGATCTTGAAACAGTTATTAACTCTTCTTCATTGGATGCCAATGAAGGGCCGGTTGTAAACCAAATTGCTGTGGCCAAAATATTAAAGGCATATATACTTTGGTTCCTTACAGATCGCTGGGGTGACCTTCCCTACTCCGAAGCATTAAAAGGTAAAGATGATTTTACTCCTAAATATGATAAGCAACAGGATATTTATAACAACCTTTTTACGTTGCTGGACCAGGCGAATGCTGCGTTCATAACAGGAAATCTTAAGAACGATATCATGTACAATGGTGATGTTACGAAGTGGAAAAAATTCGGCAACACGATCCATCTATTAATGGCATTACGCCTTTCAAAAGTGGATGCAACTAAAGGAACAGTGGAATTTAATAAGGCCGTTACCAATGGTATCATGACAACTAACAGTGATAACTTCGCTTATCCTCATCTCTTAGACGCAACCAATGAAAATTTCTGGTACACACAAATGAACAGGATGGGCAGGCTTTGGTACGCAGTAAGTAAGCCTTTGGTAGATACCATGCAATCTTCCGCTGATCCCCGTTTACCAGTGTTTGCTAATAAGGCTACTTCAGGTCCTAATTCAGGCAACTATGCAGGCCTGGATTATGGTTTAACAACTACAGTTACTCCAACTAATTTTTCATTGTTAGGAGATAAACTTCGTTTGCAAAATGCTCCGGTATATTTAGTTACTTATGCTCAGGCACTTTTTGCTATGGCAGAAGCAGCTAAATTAGGATGGATAACAGGCGGTGATGCAACAGCAAAAACTAATTACGATTCGGGAATAACAAATTCCATACTTCAATGGACAGGCGTTACCACCGGGGCCAGTGCCTATATATTACAACCAAAGATCGTGTACAATGCAACTGATGCTATTAAACAAATTGCCATTCAACGATGGATCCACTTATTTGTAAATGGATACGAAGCATGGGCAGAATGGAGAAGAGTCGGCTTCCCTATATTAATTGCAGCACCGGGTGCAAATGGTAATAATATCCCGAGGCGGGAAGCTTACCCCACTATAGAAAGATCTAACAATACTATAAATTACGACGCCGCAGTGGCTGCATTTCCATACGGAGGTACTGATGGTCTCAATACTCGTGTTTGGTGGGATAAACCTTAAATTAAAAAGCGGTCTTCGAAAGTAAATTACTAATTGATGCAAAGGTTCGTGACTTCACGAACCTTTTTTTATATCTCAACGGGTCGGGAAGTTTAGTGGTTATACAGGTAAATACAACGAATACGTTACAAAAAAAGATGGAATTATTTTGTTGAGTATTTGCTGAATGTAAAACCGATCTGGGATTTTTCATTACGATTAGATTAGCATTCACAGTGCCGTGATGGGCACGAACACAGGTTAAGTAGCTACTTAAAAATCCTTACTGACTTATCAGGTTTCCGCTCAAAACGGATATAATGAGTAGAATCTATTTCTCCATTATCATTAAAAAAAATATATCTGTTTTTATTATTATACTCAGGTAATAGTATTTTATATAGCTCATTAATTTTTCTTCTAAAAGCGTTGTAAATAGCCTTGCGTAAGTATTCTTTGTGTTCATCTCCAGCAAGATTCCAGATTACCAGTTTAGGCATGGCATTTTGATCTATAACCTGATCCAATTCCCAGAATAAAGAATCTGTCAGGTTCGGACGGTAAATGATCACATCGCTTGAGATGATTAGCTCTTTAACCTTTTCCTTCCAGTCTATATCTTTACAATAAATTCTTTTAAAACCCATTTCAGGAAAATCTTCTGTTGGGTTACCAATTGTAATCAAGTGTGCAAAATTCGTTAATTGGTTTGCCAAATCAACTTCATGTGAAGTACCAAATTTATAACTTACAAAGGCTGCCAGAGGTGAGAACGGGCTTGGCTCAGCTTCGACATCATTCTTCCCATCAGTATTAAATGATCTTAAATATAAGATTGTAGGAAGGTCTAAGCCCTCTTTTTTTTCGTGAGCTTTGTTATTTGCCCACCTCCCTATTTGGCTAACAAAATACATTAGGGCTGGAAAGGCAGTACCTAATAATATCATATAAATCCAGTGCATAATCGTGCAAGATTATTAAGCCAATCCAAAAATTATAAGGACAATAATAACCGGGATTAAAATGTTTAGAACTATATTAGTTACTCTTTTGTTAACCTCTTTGTTATAAGCAGCCTTTAGCTCAATATCTTCTGTCTCATCTCTCTTCTTTTTATATTCCGATATTTTCTTAGACTGAAAATAAATTTGAAAAGATAGGATGAGAAGCCATAAAATAGCAAGAACGATAAATAGTTGTTGCTTCCTTTCTAGTTCATCTCGCATCGTGTTTAAATCTTCCCGCATACTAAATTATTTTTAAATGAGAAATGAATATAAATGATTCCTCTTGACAATTCAATACCACAAAGGGGGTATTATCATTAATCAAAGCTTAGTATATTACTTTTTACGGACATAAAGGCTGTGGAATTTAAATCCAAAATCTGTAATTTAGAGCTTATCAAGTGGGAATTCTAATGACTCAAAACAAGAAGGTATTCATAAGTTATAAAAGAGAAGAAGCAGAACTTGCAATGAGGCTGACAAAGGAATTGTCAAACGATAATATTCATACCTGGATTGACTTGATCAACATAAAACCCGGAAGTCATTGGGATAATGAAATTGAGGCTGCATTAAGGGAGATCGATATTCTTTTAGTCATACTTACTCCCGCCTCTGTCTCCTCACCAAATGTAATGAATGAAATTTCTTACGCATTACGACTAAAGAAAAAAGTAATTCCTTTATTAATGGAGCATTGCGAGATACCACTTCAGCTTAGTAGAATACAGTATGTTGATTTTATCAATAGCTATAAAAATGGTATTGAACAATTAGGTTCAACAATCAAAGATGAGACCATATTTAAGCCGGTAATTCCCCCCAAGAAATCGTTTAAAAAAGCAAAAAGGTTTATTATTTCATTAATTCTGGCTTTTTCAATTTTCCCATTCAAATGGCTTTTTGAATTCAAAGGAATAATTTATGATAATCCAAAAATTATTGGCGATTCAAGTATACAGGTAAATTTTATCAATACTGTAACTCACCCTTACAACAATCTGGGCATAACAATTTGGTTAAATGACACGGGCAGCATGGTACATAACTTTAAAAAAGTATTGATATTTGATAAACGGCCAGTCGAATCAAGTTTTAGACGGAACGCCGAAGAATGTTTGATAGCCAATAGCAATGCGAGAACAGTGATGCAACCTATCGTTGAAAAAGGTAACTATTCAGTGAGTATACCTTTTCTTAAAAAAAACAAAAGCCTTATTACAGACAATAGCATTGAGGTTGTGATTGGAAGGGTAAATTCAAATTGCCAGTATGATAGCAATGCACTGGTTTCTTCACGTCGCATGACTTTTTTGAACTATTTTTTCCTAAATCCATGGCTTTTATTTTTCTTTGTTGTGGTGATGGGATTTACTATTCAATTGTTTGTATCAAAAAGAAAAAAATGAAAAAATTCATCTGTCTCTTTGTATTTATATCTTCATATTCTTTATTGTATAGCCAGAAAAAAATACGGCTTGAAGTAACCGATAATAAAAACCAACCGCTGGAAGACGCAGAGATTTTTTTACGGGATACTGCAAGAGGTCGTTCAGATGTAAAAGGTATAGTTTGGATTGATGGAAAACATCTGTTTGACAAAGGCTTTTTTAAGATCGTTAAACCAGGATACCAAACAAAAAATGGCTTTCACATAAAATTTTACGAGAAAGATACAATACACGCATCTGTCGAATTGATACGCTGGAATAATGGACAGTAAATTATGATTTCGCAGGATATGCATCCGTATCATAATACATCTCGCATCAGCATTTCATTTTTATAATGAGTCTTATTGCGAAGACTCCGGGCAGACTGAACGTGAACCAAAAGTTACCTTATATAGTCACTACATTCTAAATAAGGAATAAATGCGTTATGAATTTTGAATCTTTTAGAATTATATTTCTGAGCCAGGATGGCAATTTTATCATCGACATCGAACTCATATTCATATTGAAAATCTAAGCTTCTAATTTCCCTTCCTAAAAAAGATAAGGAGCATAGGTGGCTAATAAAATAATCAACAAACTCTTCGTCTGTTTTAAGCTTTGCTTTGTTCATAAGTAAAGTAATTGATTGTCTATCGAGTATTGATTTTTCCGCCATTGCAGAATAAAAGAAAGCTTTCAATTCTGAAATCGTTACCCCATTTTCTACCTGAATTGATTGAAATATCCAATTAGAATAATCTTCATAAGCTGCTTTTAAATCATTTTCCCGTATAGAATTATGTCCCCTTGATACTGCTGTACTTTTTGCGCTTGAAAGGAAATATATTAAATCTCGTGGTCGAGGAATTATACATGAAAGAATAAAATCCTTACAACTATTACCATCAACAGTTTCCGTAATATACTTTGACCAAAAAGTGGTTGAATCAATTTTTCCACTATCAGAAAGAAACTCAATACGTTTTTCGAGTACTCGAAACAGCACTTCGGGATCATTCCATCTTAATCTTGTAAATTCAATTTTATCCGGTTCCCGTGCAAATTCAAGAACATGTTTAAAAATATCGCTTCGCAAAAAAACAATAAGATTTAAAAGGAAATCATGTGGCTTTTGAGGACTTCCAATAAGCTCTTTGGAGATTCTTCCTATTACTCCTAATAATCCCAGAATAAATTTGCTTGTAACTTCTATATTACTTCCTTTTCGCCAATTCTTATCTAAATTATCGATTAAAACAACTAATCTTTTCTTCTTATTCATGAAAGAGATAATCAAATCCTTCAGTTCTTTTATTATGCTTTCATGTAAAATTTCAGATATTTTGGTCCGAAATTCTGATTGTTCATTAAACTTGTCCAAAACATCTAAATTCAATAATTCTTGTTCTAATCTTGTAGAAAAGTCAGATAAGATTATTTTATCATGAGCTTCAACATAACGAATAATTTTTTGATCAACTTCGGTTTGTGCATGAAGTGGTTTATTTATTAGGTCAATATAAATGCTTTTTGCAATTTCTGAATAAATTAAAAATTTCCAAATCGATTGAATAATATAACCTTTCTCAAAATCAGTTTTTAATTTTTTTAGTAATTCTACTAAGCCATCTATTTCAAAATTTACAGGCTTTATTGATATGACCTGATTTCTTACGTCCTTGCTTAAAGCTTTCTCTAAATAATATAAAGTGGCCGTCTTTCCACTACCCTTCCTTCCTACAACAATATTGTATTCACTCTTAATTAAGCTTTCATCATGAGCCGTATTAACATAGTAGTCATATAAGCTTGAGGCTTCATGTTCTGCAATAAATTCACCAAATTTAATTTTCTGCAAATCAGATTCTTTCCTTTCTGGTATGTTTAGACTATCACCCAAACTTGCATTTGGATTATAATTTCTAAGCTGTGTTAAGAATGGATTGACAGCAGCTTTACATAGCTCCAAGGAAGTGAATTTTTTTAAGTACTCCTTATAATCAATTGAAGTTGGAAAAGGTTTTTCAGCTACCATTTGAATTTTCATGTTTAATCCAACTGCTAGGCCGGCTATAAATGCACATTTCGCATTATGCAGTTCATGTCCATTTCTATATAACGATGAAAATTCTATTAATGCACTTGCGGAATTTAGCAAATGCGAAACATACCAAGATAATGGCTGCACTTTCACTTCTGCTGCATCATCAGTAACGCAAGAAATCTTGTAGTTTTCGATTGTATTTAAGATGTATTGATTATAATTTGTATCATACTGGCTTTTTAAATAAAGTAGAAGATTTTTAGTTGAACTAGGGTTATACTCAGATAACAAACCATCAATAAGAGTGTCTGTCCTTGAGTATACTTTTTCACGTAAAAAACTCTCTGTTATGTCATCAGATTTTGTATAATTAATATAACCAACTGTTGTTAGAAAATTTAAATCTTTAAATCTGTTATATGCTTCAGTAATAGAAATATCTTGAATTATCCAAACTGGCTTCTTTTTTCCAATGGCAAATCCTAATTCAAATAAGACATTTTCATTTAAATTAGTAATGTCAGCACATACAAAATCTGAGTTTTCTATTTCTTTAATGATGTTTGCTATTAATAGAGTACCTCCGATTTTTAATTCTTTCCAACTTTTTAATCTTACTAAATGCCCGCTTTTATTAATATTTTTAATAGCCTCTTCGATAAATTCACCGCAATGTGAAGGTTCGGAGCCATAAGCAAAAAAACCATATTTTATCATTGACATAATTTGAATTTTCTAAATGGTGATTTAAGAGTGTTTATATTATAACAGATTAAATGAATCATCAGGAAAAAAGGGAATAAAATGCTAATTGACAAGATAAAAAATATCTTGCAAACTCTTTTACTCCAAAGTGGGCATACAAAAGTTTAATAGAATTCCAGAACGTACAAGAGTGCGACGCACAGAAGCTTAATAGTAGCAATGCAGCTTAGTACATAAACCTACAACCTTGTATTTAAATCAAGCCCGTTTTTCTTTGAGGTCTCCTTCGCAATTTCATACCCAGCATCCGCATGTCTTATCACTCCCATGCCGGGGTCATTTCTTAAAACTCTGCGGAGTCTTGCTTCGGCATCATCAGTACCATCGGCAACAATTACCATTCCTGCATGTATGCTATAGCCCATACCTACACCGCCGCCATGGTGCAGGCTTACCCAACTGGCGCCACCTGCTGTATTTACCAATGCATTTAATATTGGCCAGTCGGCAACTGCATCGCTGCCATCCAGCATCGCTTCGGTTTCTCTATTGGGAGAGGCAACACTTCCTGTATCCAAATGGTCGCGGCCAATAACGATGGGTGCACTAACAGCCCCGCTTTTTACCAGTTCATTAAAGGCAAGACCTGCCTGTTCTCTTTCACCCTGTCCCAGCCAACAAATACGTGCCGGCAAACCCTGGAATGCAATTCTTGTTTTAGCAAGGCGCAACCAACGTTGTAATCCTTCATTCTGCGGAAACATATTTGCGATCAGCTTATCGGTTACTAATATATCCTTAGGGTCGCCACTTAATGCTGCCCAGCGAAAAGGGCCTTTGCCTTCACAAAACAGGGGTCGTATATAAGCCGGTACAAAACCGGGAAAAGAAAAACAATCAACGTGAGACGTGAGACGTGAGACGTGAGAATCATTTCCTGTTTCACTTTTCACTTTTGACTTTTGACTTTCCTGGTACTCATGTGCTCTTGCACGAATATTATTACCATAGTCAAAAGTTATTGCTCCCCGGGCTTGTAACTCCACCATCAATTCAACATGACGATGCATACTTTGATAAGCCAATTCAAGATATTTTTCAGGGTCTTGCTCCCGCATAATAGTTGCCTGTGTGTTATTTATTGTATGCGGTATATAACCGATCAGTGGATCATGTGCACTTGTCTGGTCGGTAAGTGTATCGGGAACGATCTTTCTTTCTATTAATCTTTCCAGCAAACAAACAGCATTGGTCAATACGGCTATTGAAATAGCTTCGCCGTTTTGTTTAGCTTCCAATGCACGGTTAATTGCATCATCAATATTTTCAAACCATATATCGCAGTATTTTGTTTCTATTCTTTTTTCAATGCGCCAGCGTTCTACTTCGGCGATCAGTGCCACGCCTTCATTCATGGTTATTGCCAATGGTTGTGCCCCACCCATACCACCAAGACCGGCAGTTACGTTGAGAGTGCCTTTGAGAGAACCTCCAGAGTTAGGAGTTGGTAGTTCGGAGTTCGGAGTCTTTGACTCCCGACTCCCGACTCCTGACTCCTGACTCCTAAAGTGTTTGTTCGCTATCGCAGCATATGTCTCATAAGTGCCTTGCACGATGCCTTGTGAGCCGATATAGATCCAACTGCCTGCTGTCATTTGTCCATACATCATCAGACCTTTTTGTTCCAGTTCATCAAAATGTTTCCAGTTGGCCCAGTTAGGTACGAGTTGTGAGTTGCTTATTAAAACTCTTGGTGCGTCCTTATGTGTTTTAAGAATGCCAACGGGTTTGCCACTTTGTATCAGCAATGATTCATCATTCTCCAACACTTTTAATGCTTTGATGATATTATCGAGTGCTTCAAAGTTCCGGGCTGCTTTGCCGCGGCCGCCATAAACGATCAGGTCATCGGGACGTTCTGCCACTTCCGGGTCAAGGTTGTTTAATAACATCCGCAATGCAGCTTCCTGTATCCAGCCTTTGCAGGTTAATTTATTACCGGTCGGGGTTTTGTACTTGATGGCGTCGTATTTAGTTTGTGTCATTGTTTGCATATCGTTATTTTTTTGGCCACAGAGAGCCACGGAGTTTTTTGAGGTACACAGAGTAACTCAGTGGCTCTCTTTTTTCTCTGAGGTTCTCTGTGGCCTAACGCAAAAGTCGTTATAATTTGAATATCTTAGCCACCCTTAAACAATCAAAGATGAGCATTCATATCAGCGCCGGACCCGGGGAAATTGCAAAGAATATATTACTGGCCGGCGACCCACTAAGAGCAAAATATATTGCCGATAATTATTTACAGGATGTAAAACTGGTAAGCAGTACCCGCAATATTTATTTTTTTACCGGTACTTATAAAGATAAACCCGTAACTGTCGGCGCAAGCGGCATGGGTTGTCCTTCTATCGGCATTTATTCTTATGAATTATATACTGAGTATGAAGCGGATTGTATTATCCGCATCGGTACCTGCGGTGCTTATTCTAAAAAGATGAACCTGTTTGACCTGATCAATGTTGATACCGCTTGCAGCGAATCAACCTATGCGCAATGTGCATTCGGTTATAAGAAAGATCGTTTCAAACACCAGGGAAAAGCCTTTGATGTTATAAATGAAACAGCAAAAGAATTACAATTGGAAGTTAAGACCGGGGCTATTCATTCCGGTGATGTTTTTTATAGGCAGGCAAAAGGCAAACCGGCTATTGTAAAAAAATATAAATGTCTTGCTGCCGAGATGGAAGCATTTGCTTTATACTCCAATGCACGATTTCTTGCAAAAACAGCAGCTACTATTCTTACAGTATCAGATATTATTCCTACGCATGAAAAGATATCGGCTGATGAACGGGAGAAAGCTTTATTACCAATGATGAATTTGGCGCTGGAGGCGGTGACGAGGCTTTAATTTTCATTTCACGCAAAGACGCAAAGGTTTCTGCAGAGACGCAAAGATGACTTTGCGACTTTTGTATTACACTTAGCGTCTTTGCGTGAAAATTATATCTCAAAGCTTTTGAATTTACCATTCAATGAGATTTTTTTTGAATCCGCAAACCCGTTCACTTTCTCCACAAAAGAAAAATCTTTGATAATACCAGCGACTTTATTAATATCATCCGCAAATATTCTATCCTCGGATGCGAAGCTTACAAACTCACGAACATAATCATGAGCAAACTCTAACAGTTCAGAACTTTTTAATGGCCGGCGGAATTCAATGGCCTGGCAGGCAGAAAGTAATTCTATAGCGAGAATAAATTCAAGATTATCTAAAACCTTATTCAGTTTTCTTCCACTAATACTTCCCATGCTTACATGATCTTCTTGCCCGAGTGAAGTGGGAATACTATCAGCACTTGCAGGGAAACATAAAGTTTTGTTTTCTGTTACGAGTGCCGCAGTAGTGTATTGGGGAATCATAAAACCAGAATTCAAACCAACGTTATTCATGAGTAAAACAGGAAGCCCCCATTTACCTTCCAGTAATAAATAACAACGGCGATCAGAAATATTTCCCAATTCGGATGCAGCAAAGCAAGCATAGTCTAATGGTAATGCAAGAGGCTGTCCGTGAAAGTTACCACCGCTGATCGTGTCATCAGCAGAAAGTATGATGGGATTATCAGTAACTGAATTCAATTCTATCTCTGTCAACTCTTTTAAATGTAACCATGCATTGCGGCTTGCACCATGTACCTGTGGCATGCAACGGAGTGAATAAGGATCCTGTACACGACCACAATCAATATGACTTTGCATGATGTCAGAATCTTTCAATAATAATCTCAATCGCTGTGCTACTAATTTATTTCCATTAAAAGGACGCAGTTCATGTAATCGTTCATCAAAAGGTGCTTTGGTTCCGGTCAATGCTTCAAGACTCATTGCACCGATTATATCTGCTGCTTCAAGACAGTTATGCATTCTTTGTACTGCCTTTACAGCAAATGATAAGATGAATTGTGTTCCGTTGATAAGTGCTAATCCTTCTTTCGGCCCAAGTTGAATAGGCTTGATATTATCTTTCTTAAATATTTCAGCTGTATTTTTTCTTTCGCCTTTATAAAAACATTCTCCTAATCCAATCAGCGGTAAAAACAAATGTGACAGCGGAGCTAAATCGCCACTAGCTCCTACACTACCCTTTTCAGGCACTACCGGTATCACATTACTTTCTATATGCCAGATGATGCGTTCGATCGTAGATAACTGCACACCACTGAAACCTTCTGCCAGTGACTGTACTTTTGTTATCAGCATCAATTTAGCTACTTCTGTGGGTATCGGGTCCCCTACCCCAACACTATGACTTTGTAAAATTTTATACTGCAGAGTTGCTGTATCTTCTTCAGAAATTTTTGTATTAGCTAAAATGCCGAAGCCGGTATTCACACCATAAACGGTTTTATTATCCGCTACTATCTGCCTTACATATTCATGCGAAACATGTATCTTATTTGAAGCTTCTGCATTTATTACGCCTTTCATTTTACCGGCAGCAATTGCAAGAACCTTTCCGATAGTAAGTGTATCTATTCCGTAGTTGAAAACTATACTCATGTCATTCAATTGATGTCCAAATGTAATGCATTAGGACACTGAAAGCCAAGAGTAAATACTCAAGTTGATCAATCAATTTCACCAACTGCTATCATTTCATAAGGAAGGTTCCAATTTAATACTTCAGGTCTTGACGAACCGTTATTTGCACGCCATCTTACCAGGTTAAGATTAATTCTTGGGATACCGGCGACATGAAGAAACTCCCCCTTTTTCATAGTTTTTACTTTGTTATACAAATCTGATCCTTTTATAAAGCCCACCCTCAGTTTATGTGTGATCAGGTCATCATGATCTTCATCTTCAGGATCAAATTCAGAATCGTAAATAGTACAATAAGCAAAAAGTCCATCACTAACTTCCTGCTGATTACTACTGTTGAGTTCCAGCCAAAAGTCAACATAATTATAACCAATGCCATTTGTTTCTATGGAAATTGTTTTTGCGTTTTGTGATATCCGACAACGAAGGTTTGAATACCTGCTAAATGCATCCTCAGCAATTTTATAAGTATATCCAGTGGTTTTGTGCAGAGTATGCATGAGATCGACAGTATCCACTTTTGTTACAGGATGTATTTCGAAAACATGAGAAGGGTTTGTGTTTTCAATTTCAATTTTCATTTTACCTTGTTTGAAAGCTTCAATATCACCCGGATGTTCACACCAAAGTCTCCATGCACCTGATAATTTTATTTTTTCATCGGGCTTCCCCTTTCCTTCCTTTTCATGAATAATATCTAAAGCATTTTTATTTTCTTTAGCATTCATTATCTCAGCAACGACAGGCAATCCAATTTTTTTATCATATCCTGAAAAATGTAAATCACCATCTTTTGCAGCTGGATTAGGTTTGGCATGGGCGAAATAAACTTCATAATTGGCATTTATTGTAAGGTTGTTCTTGAAACTGTCTATAAATGACTTTCTCAAAGTCATAGTAATCTGGCTGTAACCCTGGGAAAAAAATAACAGGGACAGTAATGTAAAACGGAGTCTCATAAACAGGTTTTTAAGGTTAAAAATAATTTTACTATTAAGCTAACTAAGAAAAGAATGCCTTAGAAAAATCAAGAGTCTTATTTAAGAAAAATACTACTAAAGTAGTAGGGAGAAAGAGTCGCCTGTTCCTTTGGCTTCAAAGGCTAAAAAACATATCTTTGCCGCCCTGAAGAAATAAGTTCTTTTGGTACTGGTCCGGTAGCTCAGCTGAATAGAGCAGCTGCCTTCTAAGCAGCAGGTCATTGGTTTGAGTCCAATCCGGATCACAAAAACCTCTCCATTGGAGAGGTTTTATTTTTTAAGAATATTGCGTAAACGGAACTTGACGACTGATTTTATAACGTTATTTAGAGTCATTTCTTCACTTCAAAATGATATTTACCTGAGCCAGCTTTCAGCATCAGGTAGCGAGGCACTGCCCCTTTGATCTCTATTTCTTTGATATCTCCTATTAATTTTCCTGATTCCGTGATCAATGAACCATTTTCCGCCGGCACATAAATAGTGGCTGTAGTGTTGGGTGGAATTTCTACATCAAACACCAGCCCATCATTTTCTTTTTTCCATGATGAACTTATCGTTCCATAATAAGTTTTTAAGGAAGCAGATGCATTTGTGAGACCCTTACCAATATGCGGTTGTATTTCTATTTTTTTGTAGCCAGGATTATCTTCATCTGTATCTATTCCGCAAACAATACGATACATCCAGTCGCCAATAGCCCCATAGGCATAATGGTTAAATGAGTTCATTGATGCCGGTTCAAATGTGCTGTCAGGTCTTATTCCATTCCATCTTTCCCAGATCGTAGTTGCTCCCATTTTTACAGGGTATAACCATGAAGGATATGTTTCCTGTAACAATAATTCATAAGCCAGATCAGTATGTCCAAATCTTGAAAGCACATGACATAAATAAGGAGTACCGAGGAAACCCGTGGTTAAATGTGTACCATAACTTTTAATATTCTCAACTAATTTATCGGCAACAGATGGACGCATTGCTTCGGGCAACATATCAAAGTTTAAGGCCAGCACATAGGCAGTCTGAGTGCTTGATACTAACCGCCCTCCCGGAGTTACATATTCTTTAAGAAAAGCCTGTTTTATCTTATTCAAAAGGTCCGTATAATGCTTCTCGTCATCTTTTTTATTCAAAACTCCTGCAGCCCTAATAACCAGCCTTGTAGAGTGTGCATAAAAGCACTGTGCAATCAGGTATTTGTCGGTTACAGCTGATCTTCCATCGTTATCATCATACGGACGATAAAAAAGCCAGTCGCCAAAATGAAAACCTTTGTTCCATAAATTATCTGTGCTGTTTTTTTCCATAAAACCTACCCATGCTTTCATGCTGTTGTACTGGTTTTCCAGGATCTTTTTATCGCCATAGGCCAGCCACATATTCCAGGGAATGATAGTAGCTGCATCAGCCCAGCCTGCTGAGCCACCCGAGTTCTGGCCCAGCACATTTGGAATAACATGTGGCAAGGCACCATTTGTATACTGATCTGCTTCCGCATCTTTCAGCCATTTCGCAAAAAAATTATTTACACCAAAATTGAAGGCGGCCGTTCTTGAGAAAGCCTGCGCATCACCAGTCCATCCTAATCGTTCGTCACGTTGAGGACAATCAGTTGGTACATCTAAAAAATTTCCCCGTTGCCCCCATTGAATATTATGCTGCAGTTGATTGATAAGAGCATTTGAAGAACTGAATGAACCGGTTGGTTTCATATTACTGTATAAAGCAACCGCTGTAAAATTTTCAGGCTTCAACTCACCGGGATAATTTTCTATTCTTATATAACGAAACCCAAAGAATGTAAAATGTGGCTCAAAAGATTCTTCACCTTCGCCTCTTAATACATATTTAGCCAGTGCTTTTGCTGCACGCAGATTCTCTGTATAAAAATTTCCGTATCTATCCAATACTTCTGCATGCGAAATAGTAATTGTATCCCCCGCATTTCCTTTTGCTTTGATCATAACCCAACCAACAAGATTCTGACCGAAGTCGATCACCTGCTCCCCTTTTGGGGTGGTAAATATTTTTACGGGTGTAAACGTCTCATGTTTTTTAATCGGTTCATTTTCGCAGGCAATAAGATTTGATTTTTTGTAATTACTTACTTTAACCCCACTCCAGTTTGAATCATCATAACCTGACATTCGCCATCCTGTTTTTTGCTTCCGGGCATCAATGATCTCACCATTATAAATTTCTGAATAAGTAATACTTCCTGTTGTTGATTTCCACGAACCATCTGATAGAACTGATTCTTTGCTTCCGTCAGAATAAATAATATCAAGCTGAAATAATAATGAAATATCCTTTCCATAAAGATTTTTATTATCGCCCCAGGCGAGGGAACCTCTGTACCAGCCGTTACCTAATCCCATTGCTATTACATTCGCTCCCTGGCTTAAAAGATTTGTAACATCGTATGTTTGATATTGAAGACGTTTATTATAACTGGTCCAGCCGGGAGTTAAATAATACTCACCAATTCGTTTTCCATTTATATATCCTTCATACATTCCATGTGAAGTGATGTATGCTGTAGCAGACTGAATTTTTTTAGCTGCTTTAAATTCTTTTCTGAATAAAGGAGTTGGCCTGCTCGCTTCTTCTGCAAATCCCGGTTCGATCCAGTTTGCTTTCCAGTCCATAGTATCAAGCAATGCCATTTGAAACCATGCCGGTTCACTCCAGGTTGAAGCCTTTCCTTCATTATCCCAAACCCTTACCTGCCAGTTATACTTTTTTCCTGATTGCAAAGCTGATCCACCATAAGAAATAAATACAGATTGATCAGACATAAGCTTGCCACTATTCCATGCAACTGTTTTCCCTTGCATCACTTTTACTTCATAAGCAGTTTGCATTGTATTACGTTTATCAGAGACTAATTGCCAACTGAAACGAGGTTGCTTTATCCCAAGTCCTAAGGGGTTGGAAAGATTTTCACAAAGAAGATTTGCAACTGTTACCTGCGCTGAAATTTTTGATACGGAAACAAGTAATATGAAGCCAATAAGAATTCTTTTCATGTGTCATGTTTTGTTAAGAATCGAAAAGATAAATAATTTTCTTTCACAATATTTTTTTAATGGCAATTACACTCATATTTTTTAGCTTGCGGTCAAAGATGGAGTATGGATGTAAAAATTGAACCGGGCTGGAAGGAACTATTAAAAGCTGAATTCGTTAAACCTTATTTTGAGCAGATCCCTTTGCATCTTAAAACTGAAAAAGAACAAGGCAAGAAAATTTTTCCGCCGGGCTCACAGATATTTAATGCTTTTAATATAACTCCAATTGATAAAGTAAAGGTCGTCATACTCGGGCAAGATCCTTATCATGGTCCCGGGCAGGCACATGGACTTTGCTTCTCCGTTTCAAATGGCATTGCACAACCACCTTCATTGGTAAATATTTTTAAAGAATTGCATGATGATATTGGCGTTCCTATTCCTGATCATGGCAATTTAACTAAATGGGCTGAGCAAGGTGTGTTCCTGCTAAATGCTTCTTTGACTGTCCGGAGTGGAGAACCAATGAGTCATTCAAAAATTGGATGGGCAGAATTTACTAATTCTGTTATCCGGAAAATTTCAGATGCCAAAAAGCATGTTGTGTTTTTATTATGGGGAAAATTTGCACAGGAGAAAAGCATCCTGATCGATGAGAGTAAGCACCTGGTACTTCGGGCAGCACATCCTTCTCCCCTTTCTGCATATGCTGGTTTCTTTGGGTGCAAACATTTTTCTAAAGCAAATCAATATCTTGTTGCAAACGGAATTGATCCGATCGACTGGAAATTATAAATGAACTATTCAATTGAAAATAATTAAAGAAATATTGGGTCGTGTGTTTGCTCTTTGGGCAATTGTAACATTCATTCTTACATTTCTTGTCATTTTTATTCCGTCCATGATCACATGGCTAATACCTAACCCTGCGGGGCAAGCAATTTTTATATGGCTTGCAAGGTTGTGGATGAATGTATGGTTGCTGCTCGTAGGTTGTCCTCTTCGTGTTTACGGGAGAAAGAATTTTAAAAAAGACGAAACATATATTGTTACCTGCAATCATAATTCATTTATGGATGTTCCACTTTCATGTCCATTTATTCCGGGTGCTAATAAAACGATCGCAAAAGCAAGTTTTACAAAAATTCCGTTATTTGGTTTTTACTATATGAAAGGATCAGTGCTGGTGGATAGAAACAGCGATGAAAGCCGCCGAAAAAGTTATGATAAAATGAAAGCGGTGTTGAAAGGAAATATGCACATGAGTGTTTACCCCGAAGGCACAAGGAACCGAACAAACGAACCATTAAAAAAATTTCATGATGGTGCATTCAAACTTTCTGTAGAAACCGGGAATGCAATTATGCCGTGTGTGATCTTTAATACCCGTAAAGTATTACCAGCTAATAAAGCATTTTATTTTTGGCCCCATAAACTGGAGATGCATTACCTGCAACCTGTATCTTCTATTGGTAAATCATCACAGGAACTGAAGATGGAAGTATTTGAGAAAATGAAAATTTTTTATGTGACAAAATCAGAAACTTGAAAATGACCGGGTACGATTTATTTTCAAGTCCTGTAAAATTTGTCCTTTTGGACTTAAGGAGAAACTGAAATAACGGTACAGGCCCACCGGTGCTACATTAATATTCAATTGCCAGCAATGCATCTCTCTCGAAATTCCCATCTGGAAACTCTGTAATTTTTTTGCCCGTATATCATAATAACCACCACCTGATATTTTCCATTTAGGTGTAAGACTGAAATCACCATTAAAATTAAAACTGCTATTGATCTCCGTTGTATAGCCACTGAAATCTGGTTTCAAAATATCCTGGAAATAAATTGAAAGGCCAACACTCATGGTCCAGGGTATATTGAAATCTACAAATTCGTTCGGATTTTTTCTCTTGTATTCCAGCAGTTGTGTGGCATCACCTGCCAGTGCAGGGTCATTCAGCAATTCATCTTCTCTTTTTTTCTTGTCTGCAGCTTTCTTTTCGTCTTTAGGTTTGCTTTGAAACTGTGTAGTCATGGATATGCTGCTATTCTTTAATCTTCCAAGACTGAATTTACCATCTTCCCAAACATATTTGTCAATACTTTGTCCTCTTGAATTCATTTGATATGGGTCGAGAGTAGAGTTTGCTGATAGACTTATTTTTTCAAAGAGGTTCGTCCGGAAGTAGAGTGAAATTGGCGAGAGCTTCATACTATCTGCCAAAAAATTATATCCTGTAGAAAATCCATAACCATCAACTAATCTAATTTTTTTGGTGCCTGCTCCGGTAGTATCTTTTTTGTCTTTTACTTTCATTTCGAGATTATTGTCCACCTGGAAACCAAGGCCACCTGTTTGTCCTTCACCAAAATAACCCATTACACTTCCTTCAAATTCTGAAAAACGATAAGTATATCCTGTTGTGTCAACTTGCACATTATAGAAATGACTGCCAGACAGATCAGGTTTATAATTGGCACTCATTGTTGGCCGGATCGTATGACGGATCTTTGAGTGTTTGAATTCCTTCGTACCGAATATAGCCGTACTGAACCCAATACCAAATGACATGCTATGATCCATGTATACGCCTTTCGTAATTGTTGTATCCACTTTTTTAGTAACAGGGTTCCATGTTCTTCTGAATGTTTGTGCAATTAGAATATTTTCATACGAAATACTTGGTGAGACCATTACTGCACCACCCATTATTGGCGGCAATGAAAGACTGATAGGAAAAGCGTTTCTCCCACCCCATTGCATCGTATCGATCACATGTTTAAATTCAAAAGCGGTATCATAAAAAGAGAACTGGTTTACCAGGTTGCCACTATATCCTACCCCTAGTTTCTCATACCATTTAGGAGAACCGGTTATTTCTTTTTTCTGAAATGGGTATACCGTGTTCACACTCATGGTAACGTTGGGTAAACTTACATTATACAGTCTTGTCTGGTTATTTTGGTTGTGATTAGCTGTCAATGATAATTGATAAGGTTTACCTGCCCATGTTTTGGAATAACTGATCGATGAGCTCATCTGGTTCTGAAAATTTATCTGGGGGTTGTTGGGCACAAATTTATTATAGCTGGAAGAACCTGCATTTACATTTGCACTGAAATTGGTGCCGGGCCTTGCACGACTATCAACAGAGTGACTCCAGCTGACACGATAGTTTCTCGAACGTCCATAATCAGGGTCGCCTTTAAAATTTGTTTTTGTTTCCTGTACGGAAAAATTAAAGTTGCCATTATACTTATATCTTTTCCGGTAAGTAGGACTTACATTAAAAGACCATCCACCGTATGTATAAATGCTCCCATAAAATTTTGCATCCCAGTACTCGTTTATTACTTTATAAAAACCGATGCCTTCAAAACCAAGACCGAACTGTTCATTCGATGTGAACTGTACCGGCAATAAGCCGGATTTCCTTCCCTGTTTCAAAGGGAAAAAACCAAATGGCAGGTAAATAGGAATAGGCACACCTTCAAATTCAGGATGTGCTGGACCGGATACAGCTACTTTCTCATTTATAACTTTCATTTTACTGGTTCGAAAAGCAAAATGTGGCTCATCAATAATATCACATGTAGTAAACTGTCCCCGCTTGATAAATGTGGTATTGCTATTTACTTTCTTTGACGTTTCAGCTATCACGGTAAGTTCTCCATACTTTGTTGCCGTGTTTTTTGTTAATCCCTTTTGTGTTTTGAAGTTATACCGGATCGAATCGCTGGTAAACTCGTTATCAGCATTTTTAAACCGTGCTTCTTCTAGTACAGTGCCAGTACTGTCCGTAGAATTAAAGGCCGTAACAATCTGTGTATTCTGATCTAGTTCAACTCTCGGAGCTGTCAATGTTATATCAGTGTAATCGGTTTTTGTTTTGCCAAACAGCGTAATCTTTTTTTCTTTTATCAATACAACTGCTGAATCTGCTGCTTCATATTTCACCGGCGCATCCAGTGAATCTTTTGAAAGCTTAAGTGAAAAAGTATCTGTCTTTGATTTCGGTGGTGTTGTATCAATTGGTAAGCGACTGGCTGAATCAGATAAATTTATTATTAACGAATCGGAATTTACCTTTTCATTTCTTACACTGTCTTTCTTTGGTTTGGGAGGTACAGTGTCTGTGTATGATGTTAAAGAGGTGATAAAATAGTCATGACTTACATCATGCAACGAAGTTTTCCACGTTTGTGAGTAAAATATCGTAGCAGTCAGTAACCCGGTGAGAAGATAAATTGAACTAAATTTGTAATCTATCATACGAATCAGGCAAAAATAACTAATCTGACCCTAAACGATTTGTGAAGATTAATTAACCCGAAAAAATTCAAGTACTATGATGAAACGAACCTTCATCTTGATTTTATTTATTGCAGGCACAGCCGTTCTCACTTCTTTTATTCCTTCTCATAAAAAAACAACAGAACAAAAAAAACCGAAAATCGGGCTTAAAACAATTATTATCGATCCCGGTCACGGAGGCTTTGATAATGGAGCAAGAGGATTATTTTCTACCGAAGACGAGGTTAGCCTGGAAGTATCATTAAAACTTGGCGAGGCAATACAAAAAGAATATCCGGATATCAAATTGATCTTTACACGTACCACTGATATTATGCCTGGTAATAAAACAAATAAAGACCAGGGCTTGAGATACCGTGCTGATCTTGCCAACAAATCCGGTGGAGACCTGTTTATTGCTATTCACTGTAATGCCGCAGGCAGAGCGCCGGGTGGATGGAATGCAAAGAGAGTAATAGGTTACAGGAGCCAAGCAAAAAAAGTAAAAGTGAAAAAGAAATGGGTAACAAGAACAGTGAAAGTTCCTATTTATGAAACATACTGGCAGGAAAACCTTGTAAAAGGAACTGAGACTTATATCTGGGCTGTGAGCAAGAATGATGAGAAGGTAAGTTCGATTTCAAAAAGTACCGAAGAGGAAGAATATGGTGAACAAGATTCGACATTAACAGTTGAAATACCTAACTCCAATGACCCGATAGAAAAAGCAAGGTTATTATTATATGCACAAAACTATTTTCGTAAAAGCTACCAGTTTGCTGATTATATTGAAAAGGGATTTAAGGACCAGGACCGTGTGGACCGCGGCGGTGTAAAACAAAGAAACAATAAAGGTATCTGGGTATTACAGGCTACAGGGATGCCAAGTGTACTTGTGGAAATTGGTTTTATTACAAACCGGGATGAAGAGAAATATATAAATAGCGATGAAGGGCAGGGTGAAATTGTCCAAAATATATTAACTGCAATTAGGAGTTATAAAGAAAGATTGGAAGGTAAACCCGTACCAACCGAGTCAAATACCAATAAACGGTAATACTTATACATCTTTGCTTTCTTGATTAAGAATAAATGGCTAATTTGGCAACACAAAACCGGGCATAATCTATAATCCGTTCGGAAAATAAGTTTTCATGAAAGTAAGTAACGAAACCAAAGTTGGAGTTTTAGCTATTATCGCCATTACCCTGCTAATCCTGGGTTTTAATTTTCTTAAAGGCAAAGATATTTTCAATAAACAGCGTCGACTCTATGCTGTTTTTACCAACCTCGGTAGCCTGCAAAAATCAAATGAAGTAAGAATAAACGGTTTACCGGTAGGTACAGTTTATGATTATGTCGAAAAAGACAAAGCTCTTACGGGTATTGTAGTTACCATCAATATGAAGCGGTCGGTAAATATCCCTGCCAATTCTATTGCTACCATTGAATCAGAATTATTAGGTTCTTCTTATATCAATATAGATTTTGGTGACTCAACTGTATTTTTAGAAAACGGGGATACGGTAAAAACTGACCTCGCTGCAAGTTTGCTAAGTGATCTGAAATCCCAACTCAGTCCCACCCTTAGCAAAACCCGTGATGCGATCGATTCGTTGAAAGTAGTTTTAGGAAGTACCAATAAATTTTTGAACTCCCAATTAAAAGGCGGATTACTGAATATTCTTGCTAACCTGGAAGCGTCAACAGCAAGTATGAAAACACTTTTAAATACAGAAGGTGGTCCTTTATCTAATTCATTAAAAAATGTTGAGTCGATCTCTGATAATCTGAAAAAGAATAACGACAGCATTACAGAAACTATCAGTACTATCCGCCGGGCAGCCAATAAGTTTTCTGAAATAGATGTTCAATCGGCCATTGATCAATTGAAAGAAACGTTGCTAGCTATGAAAGATATGGTGGCAAAGATTCAATCGAATGATGGTACGCTGGGAAAACTAATGAACAGTAAAGAATTGTATGACCAGATACTAAAGAATCTTAACAGCCTTGAAACATTAACTGACGATGTACGCATCAATCCAAAACGTTATACTACCATTTTAACTAAAAAAGTTAAAAGCGACCCTTTAACTTCGCCTGTGCCGAAAGGAGATTCGGCAGCCACTAAAGGCAAGCAATGATTTTAAGGTTTACAACAGCCCTGTTTATTCTTTTGTTTTCTTGCGGAGTCTTGAACCTGCATGCACAAGTATTGTCACAGGCGCCTAAAACTACTACGACTACTGCAGATGACAGCTCCCGTGTTGTAGAGATACTTCCCGGTGTACGTAAATTAGAGTTACTAAAAACGGATGATTCTACCAGCCTCCAGATACTGGCAGGGAATGTAAAACTCAAACAAGGCACCACTTATTTTTATTGTGATAGTTGTGTGATCAATAACCGGACAAAAATTTTTGAGGCATTTGGAAAGGTGCATATCAATGATTCAGATACTGCACATGTGTATTCGGAATACCTGAGATATTTCCAGGATAAACGTATTGCTTATTTAAAAGGCGGTGTAAAATTAACTGATGGCAAAGGAGTACTAACTACACCTGAACTGGAATATGATGTGAATACTAAAATTGGTATTTATACAAAAGGCGGAAAGGTTGTAAATAAGAAAACCATCCTTACCAGCCAGGAAGGATATTATTATGCGGACCTCAAAGATGTTTATTTTAAAAAGGATGTTGACATGAAAGATCCTGCCTATTCTATAAAAACTGATTCACTCCTTTATAATACAGAAACTGAAACAGCAAGATTTATTACTTACACACTCATTAAAGATAGCAGTGGTCGTACAGTTGAAACCAATACCGGCTTTTATGATTTAAAAAGAAAAAAAGCAGAATTTGGCGGTAATGCAAAAATCGTTGATGGAAAAACAATAATGAGTGCCCAAAGTTTTGCTTTCGATGATAGTACTGGCATTTCGCAGGCAAGAGGTAATGTAGTCATCATTGATACAGTGGAAAAGACTACAGTCATTGCCGGTGAAGTTTACAGAAACAATAAGCTTGAAACAATGCTGGCTACCAAAAAGCCATTGATGATAATCCGGCAGAATAAGGATTCCATTTTTATTACTGCCGACACTATTTTTTCGGCAAGACTGAGTGATTTATTTGTAAAAAAAGATACAGTTGTTAAAGACAATTTGAATATTGAACCTTCGAATGATTCACTGGTAAAGAACGATTCGGCGAAAACTGTACAGGCAATAGATACAGTAAAAAAAGATGCAGTTATTAATGATAACCTGAATGCTAAACCGCTTACTGATTCGCTGGTAAAAAATGATTCTTTAAAAATTCTAGATCCAGCGCATCTTGTAAAAAAAGATACGTTAAAAGGAACAGTTATAATGGATCTGAATAAAAAAGATACTACAGGAAAAAAGGACAGCACAAACCGGTATATTGAAGCATACAGGAATGTTCGCATTTTTTCCGATTCGCTGCAGGCTGTAGGTGATAGTATGTTTTATTCCTTAAAAGATTCTACATTCAGGTTGTTCTTTGACCCGGTTGTTTGGAGCAAAGAAAACCAGATCACTGGTGATACTATTTACCTGCATACAAAAAATAAAAAGCCTGAGCGGCTGAAGGTGATCAATAATAGCATGATGGTAAATAAACTTGACCCGGAAGTATTTAACCAGGTCAGATCAAACAGAATGGACGGATACTTTATTGATGGTAACATCGATTCTGTCAGGGCAAAAGGCGAAGCCCAGTGTATATATTTTATACAAGATAATGACAGTGCCTACAGCAGCATCAATCAATCCCAATCTGATCTGATGGATATTTATTTTAGAGATAAAGAGCTCTTCAAAATTGTATTCCGCAGCCAGGTAAGTGGTACGATCTGGCCCATTCGTCAGAAAAGGCCCTCAGAAATGAGACTTCCCTCCTTTCGCTGGTTGGATAGTCGCCGGCCAAAATCAAAAACAGAAATGTTTGAATAATCAGTCAGCAATTAACAGTCAATGTCCTTTAAATGTATATGTCATTATAACTTGTAAGAATGACTAGATATGTGAGTCTGCTTACTGCAAACTATTGACTGCCGACTGATTTTTGCATTTCCTTTAAACTTTGCTGGCATTATTTTCGTTTTCATGGTAACAAATTATATAGCCATGAAAAAGATTCTGCCCGCTCTATTTATCCTCACATTTATTTCCGTTTCCAAAACCACGTCAGCACAGGATTATAAAACCGCATTAGGTATCAGGCTTAGTACTGACGCTGCGGTGATCAATAATTCTGTTTCGATCAAACATTTTATCAATGAAAAAGTAGCTATAGAAGGATTGCTTGCTTTTTCTAACCCCGTTGCTATTGGTGGGTTGCTTGAGATCCATAAACCATTCACAGGCACAGAAGGATTAAAATGGTTTTATGGAGGAGGTATATACCTCGGTTTTGATTCTGATAAGACAAAAACAACTGGCCGCAACCTGATGGGTGCTATGGGAGTTGTAGGATTGGATTATAAGTTTGCGAATGCTCCTCTTAACCTTAGTCTCGACTGGAAACCTGAGTTAAATATCATTGATGAAATAAATTTTGAACCGGCGACTATTGGATTTTCAGCCCGGTTTACTTTTGGCAAAAAGGCCGCCATTAAAACTGAATAATATTGATGCCGGTTCAGTTTCCTGAATGTGCATTTTTTTTAATAAGAATTGCGGTTTTGTGCAGGAATTTACTTTAAATTCGTAGCCTACCAAGGCTCAAAATGCTTAAAAGAGAAAGACAGGCATATATTTTACATCAGGTAAACCTGCATAATAAAGTCCTCTCTTCAACGCTCAGTAGCGAAATCAATGTGTCGGAAGATACTATCCGCCGTGATTTGCAGGAACTGGCGGAAGAAGGAAGGGTTATTAAAGTGCATGGTGGAGCCCTATCTCATTCATTCAGCCAGTTTCATTATCCATCTTCAAATTTCTATTCTCAATCAGGCAAAAATATCATTGCTCAGAAAGCTGTTGGATTGATACAGGATGGTATGTATGTACTTACCGGTGGTGGAACTACAATTATAGAAATGGCCCGTAATCTCCCTCACCAGTTGCAGGCTACTTTTATTACAGGAAGTATTCCTGTAATTGTTGAATATCTCAATCATCCCAGTATTGATGTAATTGTAATTGGCGATAAAATTTCACGTAATTCAAAAATCACAGTCGGACCTGAATCTATAAAAAGCATTAAGCAACTAAAACCGCATTTATGTTTTTTAGGAATAAATGCGCTGGATGCTGAACATGGCATCACCGATAATGACTGGGATATAGTGCAGGTAAAAAAAGCGATGATCGAAGCAGCACAAAAAACTGTTTGCATGACGATCTCAGAAAAACTGAATACTTTTCAACCGATAAAAATTTGTGGACTGGATGAAATAGATATATTGATTACAGAACTTGAACCTTCTGATCCGTTACTACAACCATTTGTGGAAGCGGGTATTGAAGTGATTTAAATATTTTAAATTAACACTGCTTAGAAATTTTTAAACTAAAACAAAACAACAGCTTATGAGAACGTTTCTGCGGTTATGTAAAATTTTACCGGTATTGCTGTTACTCATTCCTGCCACAGTAATGGCACAGGAAAGAACAGTAACTGGTACGGTAATATCCGAAGAGAACAAAGCCCCGGTAAGCGGAGCTACTGTTCGGGTAAAAGGCACCCGGAAAATAACAAAGACTGATGCCAACGGTAAATTCTCGATTGCAATAAAAGAAGGAGAAACACTTCAGTTCTCCCACGTTTCTTTTGAGGCAATGGAAGCAAAACCCGGTACAGGCAGTACAATGGGTGTTACATTAAAAGCGGCCGCCGGGCAACTCGGCGAAGTAGTTGTGACAGCGATGGACGTAAGAAAATTGCCGCGGGAACTTGGATACTCAGCTCAAAAAGTAACGGGAGCTGAAATACAAGAATCACAACGTGAAAACTTCGTAAACAGTTTACAGGGCCGGGTAGCAGGATTAACGATTACACCAACAACAGGCGCTGCAGGTGCATCATCACAAATTGTATTAAGAGGTTTTAACTCGCTATCATTAAATAACCAGCCATTGTTTGTTGTAGATGGAATTATTATCGACAACCAAACGATCAATGAAACATCAAACGGTGGTAGTGCATTAGGTCTTGCCTCCGATCGTCCAAACAGGAATAATGATTATACAAACAGGATTGCGGATCTAAATCCGAATGATATAGAAACAGTAACTGTATTGAAAGGTCCGGAAGCAACTGCCTTATATGGTAGCCAGGCTGGTTCGGGAGCTATTATCATTACAACTAAAAAAGCAACTACGGGTACAGTCAGAGTAAACTATGACAATAGTTTCAGATTTCAGCGATTAACAAGAACATTGGACCTGAATGATGATTATAGTCCGGGAACAAATGGCGTTCCGGGGGGTACAACGTTTTCTTATTTTGGTCCGAAGTATAAAGAAGGTACACCCACTTATGATAATATAGATGCATTTTTTGAAAACGGATTTTCTCAAACACATAACCTCAGCGCCAATTATGGGTTTAAAAATACGGGCTTTGGTTTATCTACATCTTATTTCGATCAGAAAGCTGTTATTCCTACAAATGATTATAATAAATTTAATATCAGGCTTACCAATACTACCAAAATAGGTAAGCATATAGAAATCTCGCCTTCGGCCCAGTACATTGTTTCTAATAACAACAAAACAATAAGAAGTGCCGGTGGTTATCTGCAAGGCTTATATACATGGCCTAAGGATAACGACATTACAAAATTTGAAGATGAAAATGGGTATAAGATCGCTGCGATCTCAACCGATCCATATACGGAAACAGACAACCCGCTGTATAATGCACTTAAGAACCGCAGCTTTGACAAAACAGAAAGATATATACTCAGTGGTGGCATCAACATTAATCCATTTGACTGGCTTTCTGTAAATGGACGCTTCGGGTATGATCATTATGATGCAACCGGGTATACTTTTTACAGTCCCCTTTCAAGCCTCACTTCAAGAACTCCGATCACCGGTTTAGGCGCATTGGATAATTACTGGAGAGAGTATAATGGTTATAACCATACTATTACTGCTACCGTAAAGAAAAAAGTGGGAAAATGGGATGGCAGCCTGATGGTGGGTACCATGTGGCAGGATTATAAAACTGAAATGTTTGCTGTCTATGGAACAGGTTTAGTTGATTCATTTGGTACAACAACCAAAAAACTTTGGAAGAATGGTCAGGTAGTAACAGAAGATAATTTTGAGCAGATTGTAGGAAGCCCAAGTGATAGCAGCATTACGAACCCGACTACAAGAAGAAGATTGCTGCGTAATAATTTTGGATTGACCAATTATTCACAGTTACGTCAGTTGGCCATGTTCGGCGAAGCAAGAGTAGGCTATGACAATAAAATCTACCTGAGCTATACACACAGATGGGAATCTGCATCTGTCTTCCCGGAAGAATATCGGTATTATAATTACCCGGGCTTTAGTGTCAGTGCCATTGTTACGGACATTCTTCCTGGTTTAAAGGGTAAAGTGATAAACTTCTGGAAGTTGAGAGGATCAAGAGCACAAACTGCAAAGTTGGCTGATCCGTACAAGAACCAGTCTGTATTCGTAAACAATTTAACGAGCAGCGCTGTCGGTCTTATTTATTCTTATGGATTTGATAATAACAATCCTTACCTGCAACCTGAAAGACAAAAAACATATGAGTTTGGTATGGAACTTAAAATGCTGGATGGACTATTAGGGTTTGATATTTCCTATTATAATACACTTTGTATGGACCAGATCACTAACCAGTTCCGCGCCAGCTATGCTACAGGATTTATTTTGAATACACAGAATGCTGGTACTAACCGTAACCAGGGTGTTGAAGTGGTGTTGGATGTAAATCCGATAAGAAGAGGTGATTTCAGGTGGAATGTAAAATTCAATATGGCACATATGTGGGGTCGTGTACTTACATTGCCTGCAGCACTTGCATTCGAATATTATATTGCTGATACATGGTTGTATGGTAATGCCCGTGGTGGTTTGATCCGTGGAATGCCCGCAACTACTATCACTGGATTCCATTATAGGAGAAATAACCAGGGTAAAGTGGTAATTAATCCTGCTACAGGATTGCCGGTTGTAAACGGCACATTTGACGTTATCGGAAACAGGATGCCTGATTTTACAATGGGTACAGTGAGCACATTGCGTTATAAAACATGGACACTTGCAATGAACTGGGATCTGAGGATAGGTGGCGATATTTTCAATGCGAATGAAATGTACCTGACCCTGAATGGTAAGAGCAGGAAAACAGATGACCGTGAAGTACCAAGAGTAATTGACGGTGTATTGGAAGATGGAAAAGAAAACACCGCCAACCCTACCGCTAATACAATCGTAGTAATCCCTTATTTCCAGCAGACTTATTATACTTCAATGCCAGAGGAAGAATTTATTCAGAAAGATGTAAACTGGCTGAGGTTGCGTGATATTACATTGCGTTATGATCTTCCTCCTGCGAAACTCAAGAACATGGGTTATATTAAATCATTAGGCTTCTTCGTAACAGGAAATGATCTGCTATTGTTCACCAATTATAAAGGTGCCGACCCTGCCGTAAATGGTAATACTGCTTCTGCAAATGGTGTAGGTGCATTCGGATTTGATTATTTCAGTTTGCCAACGCCTATTTCTTTAAACTTTGGTCTCAGGGTGGGATTCTAAACTCTTAAAAACACAATGCAATGAAAAAGTACTTGAAATATATTTTATACACTACTGCGGGAGTTGTCATTCTCCTTTCATCCTGCAAAAAACAGCTGGACGAAGCTTATCTCAATCCCAATGCTGCAGTACGACAGCCTATCGAAGTTATTTTTCCAAGCCTCATCGGAAGCTTTACCGGAAGCTCATCAGCTGCGGGAAGTGCATATGGTTTGGCGGGTGATGCATTACTGATCGGACGTTATATTCAATATTGGGGAACCTACCAAATAGCTACCGGTGCAAATCTGGGCACTCAGTATGACCTGATGGGTGGCACTACTGGCGCCAGTGATAATATGGGTTCTCTCTGGGCGGCCCATTACTATGGTATGGGGCAAAATGTGAACCGCATCATTGACTGGGGAGGTGAAGAAGAAAAATGGGATTTTGTTGGAGCTGCATGGGCTCTCCGGGCATGGAGCTTGTTTGAAGCATCTAACCAATATGGAGAAATGATAGTACGCCAGGCATTTAATACAAGCCTTCAGCAGTTTTTGTATGACGAGCAGAGTGAAACTTACGATTCAGTAAGAACGATTTGTTTCCGTGCATTATCGTATTTGAATATGACGGGTGGAGGAATGAACCCGACTAATTTTGCAGCCAGTGATTTTTATTTTAATAAAGGCAATCTTGACAAATGGAAAAAATTTGTGTATGGTATTTTAGCAAGAAGCTATGCCTATCTCCACAATAAAACTGCTTATAGTGCAGATTCTGTGATCAAATATGCAAATCTTTCATGCCAGACAAATGCTGATAATATCATTTGCTCTTTTCAAAACACCGGCATAACAGGTACTATGAATTATTTCGGTCCGGCAAGAGGAAATGTAAACAATGCAAGTACAGGTATCCGTCAGTCAAAATATATCGCAGACCTGATGAGTGGAGCGAATGTCGGTGCTTTTGCTACAGTAGAAGATCCGAGAAGATGGGTGATACTTCGTGAGAATACCAACCAAACATTTAAAGGTACTGTTCCAGGACAGGGAACAAGCGGATTGGCTACAGACGACCAGCCAAGAAGTTTTGTAGGGACTACTTTTAGTACGGTTGGATATCCTATCGGAGATACTGCCCGTTTTATTTTTAGAAATGCTGCCGAGTGGCCGATCATGACTGCTTCAGAAATGAAATTCATAAAAGCAGAAGCATTGATCCGGAAAAACGATAGACCAAATGCTCTTATCGCATACAGGGAAGGAATCAGCCTCAATTTCGATCATCTCATCGATAAATATCCTAACAATGTGCCTGCTACACAAACCTTAACTGCGGCTAAAAGAGACGCTTACCTGGCACAACCGAATATTGTACCTGCTTCAGCTGCTAACCTTACACTCACTCATGTAATGCTACAAAAATTCATTGCGCTTTATGCATGGGGTGTACATATAACATGGACTGATATGCGGAGATATCACTATACTGATGTAGATCCGCAGACAGCGACCCAGGTGTATGTAAACTTTATTCCGCCTGCAAGCTTATTTGTCGATAACGCAGGTAAATTGGTTTATCGTACAAGGCCACGTTATAATTCAGAGTACCTGTATAATATACCCGAGTTAACCAGGATCGGCGCATTGAGTTTAGATTATCATACTAAACGTCCCTGGTTTTCCGAACCATAAATCCGTTAACACTAAAAAATATTACAAATGAGAAAATTATTAAAATTATTAAGTATAACATTATCGTTTATTGCAGTGTTAGCGGCCTGTAAAAAGGACTACTATTCGCGGCGTGCACAGGTTAATACCGAATTGTCAGAAAAAGCTGGTGTACAACTATATAATTCTATTATTGGCAGTAACCGTAGTTATTTATATGTGGATTTTAAACCTGTAAACGGTGCGACTATTGCGTACGGCACTTCCTTTCCATCAGGTGCAGCCGCCTTTTCTGTAAATAATGGCCTGCGTAATTTTTTATTCAGAGATACACTTGTTACATCATTACAAACAGCCATTTCAATCAATGAAACGCTGGCCCCTAGCAGTAATTATACAATTTTTGCTTATGATACAGTAAATGCTGCTAAGTCAAAATTGGTAACAACTAACATTGTAGTACCAGCGGATACATCAGCAAGGATCAGATTTGTAAACCTGATCTATTCAAAAACAGCAATACCGAATCTTGATATTTATTCAGCAAAAAAGAAAGCGGTTATTTATTCGAATATTGCCCCTGAAACAGTGACTGATTTTATGCCGTATGCATCTTTCCTGACTGATACACTGATTGTAAGAACAACAGGCTCCACAACAAATAACCTGATCAACAGAACAACAGCCGGAAGGATACCTCTTCAGTTAATAATTAACCCAACACCAAAAAGAAGTTATACTATGGTGTTGAGAGGTAGTTATTATACAGACACATCAACACAGACTAATTTAAGAACACTTACATCCTTTACGAACAACTAAGCACTAGACATTTTAGTGTTACAGCAGTTCCGCTAAAAGCGGAACTGTTTTTTTATACAGATGACCCAAAGAAGAGATAAGCTAGTAATATAGAAGTGATGATGCCAACCAAATCAGCGAGCAACATAACACCAATAGAATATCGGGTGTTTTTAACTCCTACAGCACCAAAATAAACTGCAATAACATAAAATGTAGTATCTGATGAACCTTGTAATACACATGAAAGGCGTCCGGCAAAACTATCAGCATTACCGTTACTCATTGCATCAGCCATCATACCTCTTGCTGCTCCCCCACTAAATGGTTTTACTAAAGCTGTGGGTAATCCGTCTACAAACCTTGTATCGGTACCAATAGATGCAAAAATATATTTCATAGCATCAATGATATAATCAAAAGTGCCACTGATGCGAAGCATACAAATTGCTACCAGCATTCCCACGAGATAAGGAATAATGCGTACAGCTGTTTCAAATCCTCCTTTAGCACCATCAATAAAGGAGCTGAAGATGTCTATTTTTTTATATACACCGCCCAATATTATCAGTAGCAGTATTAATAACAGTAATCCGTTTCCAAATGTGCCAGAAAAAAGCTCGAGTGATGTTTTATCAAGACGTGACAGGTACATGATCAATAATCCTATAATAGCCGAAATACTCAATACCCACGCAAGTATTACCGGTTGTAAGAGGTTTATTTTTTGTTTTAACGAAACAATTATCATCGCCGCCATTGTTGCTGCAAATGTGGCGATCATGCAAGGAATAAAAATATCAGTGGCATTTCTTGCACCGGAAGCCGAACGCAACGCTATAATACTTACCGGGATCAACGTAAGTCCCGAAGCATGCAGGCACAAAAACATAATTTGTGCATTGGATGCTTTTACTTTATCCGGGTTTAGTTCCTGTAAGCTTTCCATTGCTTTGATGCCGAATGGTGTGGCTGCATTATCCAATCCAAGAAGATTGGCCGAAAAATTCATCATCATGTGGCCGTTAGCCGGATGATCTTTAGGTACACCGGGAAATATGCGTGAAAAGAATGGCCCAATGATCCTAGCTAAAAATCGTATACCACCTGCTTTTTCTGCTATACCCATAAAACCCATAAATAACGCCATTGCTCCTATCAAACCCAGGCAAAGATTGACGGCATCCTTGCATGTTTCAATAATGCCATTTACTTTTTGTGGTTTAACGGCAATTATTTTGTCTCCTTCCTTTTTATAGGTCAATCCATTTTGTGATACTCTCTTCAAACTGTCAAGGCCGCTTACAATGCTAGCGTCTGTTTTTTCAACAGCCAACTCTTTTACTTTAATTGAATCGCCATTTTTCCCAATTACCAGTTGTGAGAATATTTGCTGGTTGCCATCCACTCCCAGGAATTTGTATGATGCTACCAGTATTGCAATAATGATAAATGCCGACCATATTCTGCTGAGAGCCATATGTTTTTTTGATTTAGAATTGAAGATTGCTGATTTTCAGTGAATATCCAAAAGCTTCTTTTCACATTTCGCCACTACGCTGTCGAAGCTTATCTTTGCCGCCTTAAAAAAAGCAGACCAAGTAACTAATCTTATCCCGATGGTTATCGGGACTGTAATTAAAAATCTGAAATCGAATTATGGGACTTCAAGCAGGTATTGTAGGATTACCGAATGTTGGAAAATCAACTTTGTTTAATGCTGTAAGCAACAGTGCTAAAGCACAGGCAAGTAATTATCGTTTCTGTACCATCGAACCTAATGTTGGTTTGGTAGATGTACCAGATCCGCGTTTAAATAAACTAGCTGAACTGGTAAAGCCTAACCGAATCGTACCTACGCAACTTGAAATAGTTGATATCGCAGGATTGGTAAAAGGAGCCAGTAAAGGTGAAGGACTCGGAAATAAATTCCTTGCTAATATCCGGGAAGTTGATGCTATTATTCATGTGATCCGTTGCTTCGAAGATGAAAATGTTTTGCGTGATGAAGGCGCCATTAACCCTGTTGGTGATAAAGATATAATCGATACAGAACTGCAATTGAAAGACCTTGATGGTGTTGAAAAGAAAATTCAGAAAACAGAAAAGCAAATAAAGCTGGATCCGAAATTCAAGGCTGAACTGGAAATATTGATAAGATGTAAAGAACATTTGGAAAAAGGAAGAAGCATCCGTGAATTGCAATTAGACAAAGAAGAAAAAGTGGCGATAGCTGATCTATTCCTGCTGACAGATAAACCGGTTTTATATGTGGCTAATGTAGATGAAGCTTCAATGCATACCGGGAATAAATATTCTGAAGCATTGAAAGAGGCTGTTAAGAACGAGAAAGCAGAAGTTATTATCATGAATAATTCTATCGAAGCACAAATATCTGAACTGGAGAGTGCAGAGGACAAAGAATTATTTATGGACGAATATAAAATGAAAGAACCTGCATTGGACAGGTTGATACATGCAACCTATAAATTACTCGGCCTCTATACATATTTCACTGCCGGTGTGCAGGAAGTAAGGGCTTGGACAATTCATGAAGGATGGAAAGCTCCTCAAGCTGCCAGTGTTATTCATACCGATTTTGAAAAAGGATTTATTAAAGCCGAAGTGATAGGCTATGATGATTATATACAATATGGTTCCGAATCTGCCTGTCGCGAAGTAGGTAAATTAAGAATAGAAGGAAAGGAATATCCCGTAAAAGATGGTGATGTGATGCATTTCAGGTTTAATGTATAAATACCCCCTGTCCCCCTAAAGGGGAGACTTAGGTCGAAAATTTCCCTTTTTCTTCAGAACTTTATCAATGATGAAAAGGGGAATGTTTTATAAAGCAGATCCATTAATTTTTGCCAAGGCAAAGGAATTACGAAATAAAACGACTGCAGAAGAAAATGTGTTTTGGCTTCGATTAAAGGAAACATTTGCTGGTTATAAATTTAGACGACAACATCCCATCTCAAATTATATAGTAGATTTTTATTGCCATAAGCTAAAACTAGTTATTGAAATTGATGGCCCAATTCATGAACAAGGGGATGTAAAAGAAAATGACACCAGAAGACAAAATGATTTAGAGAATTTAAACCTTACGATATTACGATTTACAAATGCTCAAATAAAACTGGAAATCGAAAAGGTGTTGACGATAATATCAGAATTAATAAACAGCCAGGAACCAGGAAAGCCTCATGTCTAAAGTTTTTCGAAATTATAAAGAGTGTTCAAATCTAAGTTCCCCCTTTAGGGGACAGGGGATTAGAATAATGCAGTTATTCCTGCCCTACCTACATGCACTGTTCTTGAGCTACCTGGTTTTCTTCCGTCATACTGTACATTCATTTCAAGGTTATTCAACAATCGTTTTGTCAAAGTAATGTTCCAAATATAATTGCTGCCGGGTAATAATCCATTCAGCATAATATAGCTTACTGTTGTATTTGGGATGTCGTTATAACTTATATTATCCAGTGTAAACTTTGCACTGATAGAACTGTTCTGGAGAATATTGTATTTCGCTTCTGCATTCAAAGAATGTGAGATTGATTTTTCACCTCCATAAGCAGGTAAGTTTTTCTTCGATTCATATTTGTAGCTGGTGATCAAGCGGAAATTTGTTTTACGTATAAAAGAAAACCGTGGCTCTATACTGTAAATTTCTAATTCATAATTCCTGTTATTGAATTTTGGCGTGTATAATGCATTCAATCCTTTTACTCCATTTACATCAAAGCTGAAAGACTGTGATAGATTCCAGCGCCATTTTAAAATCCAATTATTAAGCTTTCGACTTTCATATCCATACGTAAGCAGGTATTGCGAGTTATTCCTGAGATTGCTAACATCAATTCCCCATTTATTGCTATAGCGATTAAATGAAATAGTATTGAGAAAAACATTCGATAATGAGATCAATGCAGTATCGCCTACATCAAACTTGAATGGATTGAATTCAAAACTACCGCTTGAAACAGCTTTGTTGCTGATCTGTAGAGATGTTTGTAGGCTAAGTAATGAAACAAACTTCTTCATGCCTTTCAGGCTTCCGGAACTAAGCAATGCCCGTGGGGTGATATTAAGACTGTAATTAAAAGTGATATAGTTGGCTTTGGTATATTCATTTGTTGGTGTAAGTAAACGTATAAATTTTGCCTGGTCAGGAAATGCTGCTAATTCAAATTCATTTAATTGCTGTACCCCATCGGCATTATAATCGATCCATGCAAACTGACCCGTACCCGCCGGTACTTCATAATAAATAAAATCGCGGCGTTGCTCCTGCCCTGTTCCGAGTTCGTATAAAACATTTCCTGTCAGTAGTCCTTTCCATTCTGACATTACATATTCAGCACGACCGAGTATCGTTTCATCTTCCTTCTGACGGGAAACTTTACTGTCAATCACTTTTAATTTCCTGAACGTAGTGTTTAAATAAAGTTGCCTGTTCTCATTTGAAATTAGTTCTGTCTGCAAATTCAGGTTATAACTTCTATCGCCGCGGGACAACTCTTTACCAAGAGGATATTTATCTGAACGTGTAAAGAATGTAACCGTATGCTTATTCTTTTTATTCTCGCCGGATTTCAGATAAGCGGATAGTATATCAAAAGAAAAAGTGAGTGGTGTTAATGTATCAGTGACTTTATACCGGGGTTTGTTTTCTTCAAGTGCATAACGCATACCGATTCGCCAATTATTGATCTTTTTAAATTGCTTGTTAATATCAATCACAGGTCTGAACACAGTCCCTTTATCATTTGCTCCATTAAAACTGGTAAATGCAAGCTGGTTATTCATTTGCCAGCCTTTCGCATTTACGATATGATTAGCTGTCTGCATAAAACCATTATAATTATCGCTACGGTTATAGCTGATGGCATTGTAAGTGAAGCTATGACTGTTTTTATCTTTTAATCCTGCGGAAGCCCGGATGATATGCTCGTCGGCAGGTAAAAGAAAGATCGGCAATCCCCAATCTCTTGAAAACTCTACTCCTCTTAACCGTTCAAGGGGCTTGAACTTTGATTGTACAAATTCATAATCCAGTTTTGTAGTGAGAGTGAGTTGCCGTGAATTATTATATGTTTTATTATTTTCTAATTGAAATTTTGCTGCGATTCCTTTATCATCGCCATTATCTTTTGTTGAAAAAGTATTTGGATCATAATTGCTCACAGCTATTTCAGTTTTCAGTTTTGTCGTTTTGGAAAGAAGGTAATCAATGCCGAGATTCATCATCTGCTGCTTCTTGGGTGTGACGAGTAATATAACCGGTTCATATCTTCCTTGCTTTAGACTACCGATCGGCGGTACATATTTATATACTTTACCATTTGCACCGTTAAAATCAGGAATATAATTTCCCAGCCCAATACCCACATCAAGAAAGTTCAATGAATAAGTTGCCAGTACCTGGTTGGTGGAATATTTATAAAAAGAATCAATGCCCGGGGTTACAATTATCTTTTCATACAAAATTTTACCTGCTGCAAATGTGTCGATAGTGGCAGAAGGATAATAGGCATTCTGAATACTGTCACCAATAGATGAAAGAAACTGTTTCTGTACATTATCCAGTTCCTGGTTAATAGGAGAATTTTTTGAGTCGCTGTTATTAAAAAATCCAACCCGCATAGCGAGTTTGTTATTGATCACAAATTCCTGCGATACATAAAGATTTGCATTTAAATAGTTCCTGTCTGCATATTCAAACTCTACCTGTATACGGCTGTCTTTTGTGATCATGCGACGCGGAGTAAATGTTACTTCGGCTGTATTGTAATTGATAACATAATCCTGGTCTTCTCCCCTTTGCAACAACACACCATCTATAAAAACCCTTTCAGTATTGGGTAATACAATAAAATAAAATTCATTATTTGCACCACGCAAACGATATGGCCCCTGGTTACCTTCTAATCCTTCAATAAGATTTCTTGTAAATTTTCCTTTGGCAATAGAGCCGCTTAACAAAGTGTTTGACTTTATATTCTTTTTCTGTGAAATGACTGAAGAATTTTGGTAAACAATACCCTGTAATCTTTTATAAAATTTCAGAAAGTATGATTGGTCTTGCCGGATATCAATATCACCCAGGTTTAATTGCCAGCCTTTTTTGCTGAAACGGATATACACCTGGTCAAATTCATTCAACTCCTGTGTGGTACCATCTGGTTGTATCGGAATATTATTATCAGTAATGGCTGCAGCCAAATTGATACTATCGCCCAACATGCCACTCAACTGTAAATTAAAACTTGAATTCAACACCGCATCCTGTGCATTACCAAACGCAAGCTGACGGCCAAAGCTTCCTTCTGCTCTGATATTTCCAAAGCTGAATGCGCCACCCTGTTGCTGCTCTAAAAGCTCGTCTCTTGTAACAAATGGCACTGTATAGTTAACAAGACTGTCATAACTCATCCGGTAGCCAACACGGTTAAGTTTGGAAGGAAATACACGATAAGAGATCAAAATACTATCGGCAACGGGCTTGACCTTCCAATACAAAATGGCGTTTACATGATCGATCCTGAAATTATCATCAGCTGCGGTGTAAACTCTTACTGAATTAGGCACGATACTTAGCGAATCGAGTTTTATACTGTCGGTAGCTACCTGGAAGTATTTCTGGCGGAGATTTGACTGTGGTTTTGAGTCGGTTGGAAATTGAGCTGAGGCTGTGCAAACAATACACAGCCAGAATTTCAATAAAGATATTCTGATAAGCAGCTTCAGAGGGATAGTTATTTAATTAAAAATCGTAAAAATCAGGTTTTTATTGCTTTAAAGTTATCCCTTTGTGTTAATTGAGGAAAAAGGGGCAACTTTGAGAGGTTTTTTGCAATTGTTCAACGCATTTGTTGAGGAAAGAGCAGAATGATAAATGGAGCGTCGCAACGGAAGTTTTATAGTAGCAATGACGCAGGTAACACAATAAAAAAGATTCTAAAGACAGAATGTTTCGGTTAAGAGCAATATCTATATTCCTGTACCTGTTGATGATTGCCTCAATTAGTCATGCCCAATTGACTAATATCTGGTATTTCGGCGAGCAGGCAGGCATAAGTTTTAATCCACAACCAGGAGGTTCTATTCCTTCAGTTTTGACTAATAGTGCAATGTCGGCCAATGAATGTGCTGCTACAATCTGCGATAATAACGGGCAAATACTTTTTTACTCAAATGGCGAAACGATCTACAATAAGAACCACCAGGTGATGCAGAATGGTTCAGGTTTACTTGGACATAGTTCCTCCTTCCAGGGTGTGGTCATAGTACCACAACCGGGAAATGACAGCATTTATTATGTTTTTACAGGCGATGCATTTGAAAGAAACTATGTAAATGGTTATCGCTATTCTATTGTAAATATTCGTCGAAACGCCGGGCTTGGAGAAGTAATATCAAAAAATAATTTACTTTATGCCCCCAGTACTGAAAGATTGACTGCTGCAAGACATGCTAATGGTATAGATGTTTGGGTTATCACCAATGATCTTAATTCAAATGTGTTCAGGGCATATCTTGTTAATTGCAGTGGTTTGCAAACAACACCTGTTATATCAACTATAGGTGAGGTTATGAATTTGAATATATATATGCCATTCGGTTCGCTAAAAGTAAGCCCGGATGGAAAGCAATTATGCCAGACTCACTTTCCGGATGATGATGACAATGTTGGTGAGAACTTTTTTCAGTTGTTTGATTTTAACAACAGCACAGGCGTATTATCTAATTCAAAAAAGATAGCGGTGCAAGGCTCAAAATATTTTGCATGTGAATATTCACCGGATTCAAGACTTCTTTACTTAACCAAAGCATATACAACCACCATTGACCAGGTAGAGCCTAAACTTACAACAGAGGCTTTAATAGCAGCCTCCAGGGTATCTATTCCAGCACTTGGTGCACTTTATGGGATACAAATAGCACCTGATAATAAAATTTATGTAGCCAGGCAGACTACAGGCCTGAGTGTGATCACTGAACCTAATGTAAAAGGAATGGGGTGCAATTTTGAAGCTAATAAAATTTCTCTCAGCACCTTTGCCGGATTAAACCTTCCAACTTACATTAATGATATTGCTTTTAATTCAGCTATTCAGTATTCTATTGCTGATAGTTGTGCCGGGAGTGTACAATTCCAGGTAGCAACCAGTCTTAGCGGCACACTAAATTACAATTGGGATTTTGGTGATGGACAAACTTCAATATTGCAAAATCCAGTTCATACTTTTCCTGCCAATAATGAATATTATACGGTAAAAGTAAAAGTCACTTCATTGTCCGGTTGCGGGACATTTGAGAGAAGCACATTGGTATTTGCAGGTGGTATTGTTGCAAATGCCGGTTATAGTTTTGTAAGCCGGTGTGATTCGGGCTATGTAAGGTTTATAAACGAATCATCAATGATACCTGCGGGGGATGTACAGTACATCTGGGATTTTGGGGATGGTGTAACTTCAACAGACAGAGATCCCATACATACATTCCCTGGTTCAGGAATATATAATGTAAAGCTTAAATTAAAAACCACTACCTCTTGTCTTGATGATTCATTAACCCAGCAACTCGATCTGCAGTTACTGGATATTACAGCATCGGCTGATCAGGTAATTGATATCGGCCAAACTGTTCAACTGAATGTAACAGGTGGCGGCACACAATTTCAATGGACGCCACCTCAATGGCTGAATGATCCTGTTGTTGCCAACCCGGTTTCAACGCCACAGGATGATATAAGGTATGTAGTAAGAGCAACGAATGCTTCTGGCTGTTTTGATACTGACACTGTATTTATAAAAGTGAGGCCTGTTGACAGTATTTATGTGCCAAATGGTTTTACTCCAAACAATGATGGATTGAATGATGATTTCAAACCCATCATGGGTATCCGGTTTACATTAGAAAGTTTCTTTGTTTTCAACCGTTGGGGGCAACAGGTGTTTTTTACTAAACAAAAAGATCTGGGTTGGAAGGGAAAATTTGGTGGCATAGAACAAAGTGCCGGTGTTTATGTTTGGTATTTGACGGCTAAGGACAGGGCTGGCAACCCGGTTAAGATGCAAGGAACGGTAATGTTAGTACGGTAGAATTATTTGTCAGAAGTTAACCCAGCAAATAAATATTCCTTATTAAGTCTTGCAATGTTATCAATTGAGATTTCTTTCGGGCAAACTGCTTCACAAGCTTCTGTATTCGTGCAACCACCAAATCCTTCTTTATCCATCTGTGCAACCATATTGAATGCCCTGGATTTTCTTTCGGGATCACCCTGTGGCAATAAGGCAAGATGAGTGACTTTTGCAGAAACAAAAAGCATAGCAGAAGAATTTTTACAAGCAGCTACGCAAGCACCGCAACCAATACATGCAGCCGCAGCAAAAGATGCATCGGCTTTATCTTTATCAATAGGAAGAGCATTCGCATCAACTGCATTACCCGTATTTACAGAAATAAAACCACCGGCTTGTATGATCCTGTCAAATGCAGTTCTATCAACCATCAGATCTTTTATTACCGGAAATGCATTGGCTCGCCATGGTTCTACAACAATTGTTTCCCCGTCCTGGAAAGCTCTCATGTGAAGTTGACAAGTTGTAGTTGCATGCCAGGGGCCATGCGGCCTGCCATTAATATACATTGAGCAAGTACCGCAAATACCTTCGCGGCAATCATGATCAAATGCGATCGGTTCTTTACCGTTGCTAATTAATTCTTCATTCAAAACATCAAACATTTCCAGGAAAGACATTTCAGTAGAAATATTCTTTGCTTCATAAGTTTCAAAACTTCCTGCAGTTTGACTGTTTTTCTGCTTCCAGACTTTCAGTTTCAAATTAATGGTCTTATGTTCCATTGTTAAAGTGCTAAATTGTTATCGTTTATTTGTAACTCCGCTTACTCGGTTTCGCCACTTCGAAATTCAATTCTTCTTTATGCAGCTCCCATTGATTTTCTCCTTTGAATTCCCATGAGGATACATAAGAAAATTCTTCATCTTTTCTATCTGCTTCCCCTTCTGATGTTTGGCTTTCTTCCCTGAAATGACCACCACAGCTTTCATTTCTGTTTAATGCATCCAAACACATCAGTTCACCCAGCTCAATGAAATCTGCCACACGACCCGCTTTGTCTAATTCAGGATTCATTTCATTTATCTCACCAGGTATTCTTACATCACTCCAGAATTCTTTTTTCAATTGTTGTATTTCTGCGATCGCTTGCTTCAATCCTTCAGCATTTCTTGCCATGCCACATTTATCCCACATTATTTTCCCCAGGCGTTTATGAAAACTCTCGACAGTTTGCTTGCCTTTAATATTCATTAATTGGTTGATGCGGTCAGAAATGCCCTTTTCTGCTTCTGCAAAAGCAGGATGATCAGTTGGAATTGCTTTTGTTCTTATTTCATCAGACAAATAATTACCCATTGTATAAGGAATAACAAAGTAACCATCCGCTAATCCCTGCATCAAAGCAGATGCACCTAAACGATTAGCTCCGTGATCAGAGAAATTTGCTTCCCCTAAACAATACAAACCGGGAACAGTTGTCATCAATTCATAATCTACCCACAAACCGCCCATTGTATAATGCACAGCAGGATATATCCGCATCGGTATTTCATATGGATTTTCACCAGTGATCTTTTCATACATGTCAAAGAGGTTACCATATTTCTCTTTCACCACATCCTTTCCTAATTTAATGACAGTTGCCGCATCTGCATTTTCCAAACCTTGTTTTCCTACTTCAATATGTCCATATCTTTCAATCGCATCAGCATAATCCAGGTAAACAGCCTGCTTCGATGTACCTACTCCATAGCCAGCATCACATCTTTCTTTAGCTGCTCTCGATGCCACATCTCTTGGCACCAAATTTCCAAATGCGGGGTATCTTCTTTCTAAATAATAATCTCTTTCTTCTTCTGGTATATCATTTGGCTTACGATTATCGCCTTGTTTTTTCGGTACCCAAATACGTCCATCGTTTCTTAATGATTCGCTCATCAATGTCAATTTACTCTGATGATCGCCTGTAACAGGAATACAGGTTGGATGTATCTGTGTAAAACAAGGATTGCCAAACCATGCACCTTTTTTATGTGCTTTCCATATAGCAGTTACATTACAACCCATTGCATTTGTACTGAGATAAAAAACATTTCCATAACCACCTGTGCAAAGCAATACTGAATGTCCAAAAAATCTTTCTAATTTACCTGTCACCAAATTGCGACAAATAATTCCTCTTGTCTTACCATCAATTGTCACGATATCTAACATCTCATGACGGCTATACATTTTTACATTGCCCAATGCAACTTGTCTTTCCAGTGCCTGGTAGGCACCGATCAATAACTGCTGACCAGTTTGTCCTGCAGCATAAAAAGTTCTTTGTACTTGTGTTCCTCCAAATGAACGGTTACTTAATAAACCACCATACTCTCTTGCAAATGGCACACCCTGTGCCACACATTGATCAATAATATTTGTACTCACTTCAGCCAGACGATGGACATTCGCTTCTCTTGCACGATAGTCGCCGCCTTTTATTGTATCATAAAATAAACGGAACACACTGTCGCCATCATTCTGATAATTCTTTGCTGCATTGATACCGCCTTGTGCAGCGATGCTATGTGCACGACGTGGTGAATCCTGGAAACAAAATGCTTTTACTGAGTAGCCTAATTCTCCCAATGCCGCAGCTGCAGATGCACCGGCCAACCCGGTCCCAACGATTATTACTTCGAGTTTACGTTTGTTCGCCGGGTTCACAAGTTTACAGTGACCTTTGTAATGAGTCCATTTGTCATCTAAAGGAACTCCTTGTGGAATTTTTGCGTCAAGCATATATGAGTTTATCTTTTTATTCCATCAGGATCCACTCTGGCGGAGGTTGATGGATTATTTATTTTATGTTACAAACTTCTATACTACTATTTTCACTTCCCAACCCATCCTAACTTAAATGCCAGTGGCATCAATGCGAAAATCAAAGGCACTATTATTGAGAATCCGATACCAACAGCATTTAATAATGATAAATATCTTTTATTATGCACACCCAATGTTCTGAATGCACTTTGAAAACCATGCGCAAGATGCCATGCAAGAGAAATGCATCCCACCACATAAATTATTACAACCCACCATTCGCTGAATGTTGCCTGCATTAATGCAAACATATTATGTGATTCTCTTGCATTGCTTAACATAACCGGGTCTAATCCTGCATGAGTAAACCGTGAAGGAATCCAGAAATGCCACCAATGCAGAATTAAAAACAGGAATAATAATGTTCCGAGCAAACCCATTGAACGGCTGTACCATTTACTACCACGATTACCCAGATTTACTTCATAACCCTTTGCTCTTTTGCTGCGGTTTTGAAACTCAATCATAAAACCCTGGATAATATGCACGAAAAACCCGAGGAACAAAACAATTTCCATTAAACGGATCGCAACAGTACGCCCCATATAATCGGCAGCACGATTAAACATATCACCATTGTCTTCAGGAACTATCGCATCTTTAAACACACAGGCATTCACACCCATATGTACTACAAGAAAAGTAATAAGAAACAAACCTGTAAGGCTCATTACTATTTTCTTTCCTATTGAAGAAGTAAATATTTGCGACCAATTCATAAGCTAATTTTAAGAGAGGTAGTCTGCCGTGCAGATCTCTTACCCAAATATAACATTGGAACATTAAACTGCCACAAATAATTTAAGAAAAACTCATGCGTTTAATCTCAATGAAAGTTCGTTATCTATTTTTTTAAACAGGTGAAATGGCTTATACACTCGCCATTCCGGCAGCTCAATTAATTCAATCATCCGGTTGAGTTTTGCCTTTTTAAAATCATGTTGGGTTTGTTCAGGCATATTCAGACAAACGATCCAGCCGTTGTTATCATTTATCTCTTCATACCATTCCTCATAGTAATCCTTATCCCCGCTATGAAAATTGAGTACATTCTCAGCAATGAAAATAAATTTAATGATGCCGTGTGATTCGAAAACATCGATCACTTCCCGCTTAAGGGTCATGATGTCGTTTTCAATTGCATCATTCCACTCGCCGATCAATTCAATTACAGCATACTTTTCATCATAATCAGCGATCAGTACTTTTAAATATAAAGTCTTGCTGCCAAATTCATCCCATTGCGGATGAATATAATAGTTGTAAACAGTTTGTGAGAATTCAAACTCAGAATAAGTTTGTCCATAGAAAGGAGAAAGTTTGTCTTCCTCACTTATATAAATGTGACGCCAATTATAATATGGTTCAATATCGTGCATAGGGTTTTATTATAGCCGATTTGTTGATTAGCAAGTTACCTACCTGCAGTCTTCGCTTCTACCGCTTTTTTTACACCTCCGAATTTTAATAACAATTCTTTCGCTTCACCGTAATCAGTGAGTTTTAATTTTTCCATCAGCATTTTAGTGCCACGATCAACCAGCTTCTCATTTGTTAGTTGCATATTCACCATCTTGTTGTCTTCTACCCTGCCCAGTTGTATCATTAGCGCTGTGGAGATCATATTTAGCACCAGCTTTTGCGAAGTGCCGCTTTTCATTCTTGTGCTACCGGTAACAAATTCAGGTCCTACTTCTACTTCCACCGGGAAATCGGCAACAACGGCCAGGGGCGAACCGGGATTATTTGTTATGCTGCCGGTTAATATCCCCGATTCTTTACATTTTTCCAATGCACCAATTACATAGGGTGTAGTGCCGCTTGCAGCAATGCCAATTACAAAATCTTTTTCATTCACATTGCTCTTTTGTAAATCTTTCCATCCTTCTTCTTTATCATCTTCTGCATATTCAACTGCGTTGGTTATAGCTTTTTCTCCACCTGCAATAATTGCCACAACCAAACCATAAGGTACTCCGTAAGTTGGCGGACATTCGCTGGCATCTACCACACCCAAACGACCACTTGTGCCGGCACCAATATAAAAGAGACGGCCACCACTGAGCATTTTATCAGCTGCCGCTTCTACCAGCTTTTCAATTTGCGGAATAGCTTTTTCAACAGCATTTGGTACAGTTTGATCTTCTTTATTGATACTGCTGAGTAATTCATGTACCGGCATTTGCTCAAGATTGCGGTACTGGCTCGCCTGCTCTGTAATTTTATTAAATGAATCCATACTATTTGTGATATTCCGTTAATCCCTCCATGGGGTTCCTTAAGACCCTGCCCAATTCAAAACCATAACTTGTGCAAAGTTCCTGTAATACATCTTTGAAACCAAATGCAACTCCACCCACAAAATGCACAGGCGTTTTCCAAACCTCGTTAAACTTAACGAGGTGGGCAAAGAAAAAATCATTTATACCATCTTCGATAATGTTTTCAATCATATAATGGCCGCGATTTTCCGCAAGAAATAATGCGAAAGAAGCAAGATAGCGGTTCGGTAATGGCTTTTTATATACATTCTCCAATATCTCCACTTTATTGGTTACGAACTTTGCATCAAATCTTGCTTTCAGGTCTTCATCAAATGTATTGTAGAGGTAGTATTGAATAACTTTTCTTCCCAAATATGCCCCACTACCCTCGTCACCTAAAACGTAACCCAGTCCTGTACTTGTTTTGGCAATCGTTTTACCATTATAATAAGTGACCCCGGAACCCGTACCTAAAATACAAGCTAAGCCTTTTGACTTAAGACATAAAGCTCTTGCTGCAGCCATCAGGTCGTGACTCACTGTTATTTTTTTGGTGTTGATTACAGACTGAATTGCTTTTTTAACCAGTAAAGCATTTTTAGGATTGGCGCAGCCGGTTCCATAATAATGAACTTCATCAATTTTTACATTCCTGATTTTTGGCAGTAATTCTTTTTTAAGTAATTCAACGATCTGCTGCTGATTGAGAAAATAGGGACTGATCCCCTGTGTAAAAACAGTTTTCTTTTTATTATTATTCACAAGACACCACTCTGCTTTTGTTGCCCCGCTATCAGCTATCAGTTTAACCACGTTATAAATGATTTCTAAAATTGATGAATGAATCCAGGTTTAACTTCAAATCCGTTATTTTGCATTCAATTTACAAAGAAACAGTAACGATGCGGAATAAAAAATTACAGGTTTGGCTTCCACTGATCTTTTCACTGGTGATGATTGTCGGAATGTACTTCGGATATCAGTTGGGAGGCAAAAACGGAAATAAAAAGTTTTTTGCCAGTAGCAAAAAAAACTCCATACAAGAAGCATTGGATCGTATAAAAAGAAGTTATGTAGATAGTGTGAATATTGATTCGCTATCTATCGGGGCTATTGAGGAGATGATGAGTAAATTAGATCCGCATTCAGTATATTTTCCTGCTACGGAACTTAACGAAGCCAACGAAGACCTCGCTGGAAATTTTGAAGGCATCGGTGTAGAGTTTAATGTTTTCAGCGACACCGTTAATATTATTTATGTAATACCTAAAAGCCCGGCTGAACAATCAGGATTGAAAGTAGGCGATAAGATAATACGGGTGGATGATTCATTGATTGCCGGAAGGGAGCAAAGTAATATTGATGTAAGAAAACTGATAAAAGGAAAAAGCGGTACATCGCTACAATTACAAATCTTTCGGGATAAGCAATTACAAAAATTGGATGTAACAAGAGGCTCAATACCTGTATCGGCCATTGATGCTGCTTACATGATTGATAAAACAACGGGTTATATACGTTTAAATAAGTTTTCCAAAAATGCCTACCGTGAGTTTATGCAAAACCTGGAACAAATGACAGGTGATGGAATGAAAAAACTCATTTTCGATTTACGGGGTAATGGTGGCGGTTTTATGGAAGCTGCAACAAATATTGCTGATGAATTTTTATCGGATGGCAAACTGATCGTTTATACGGAAGGCCTGCACTCACCCAAAGATGAATATAAATCCAAAAGGCCAGGCATGTTTGAAGATACCAGCAATAAATTAGTTGTATTGGTTGATGAACTTTCTGCAAGTGCCAGCGAAGTATTAGCAGGTGCTGTTCAGGATTGGTGCCGGGGAAAAATAATTGGCCGACGCAGTTTTGGAAAGGGTTTGGTACAGTTGCAATATGATTTAAGTGATGGTTCAGCGATGCGGTTGACTGTTGCCAGGTATTATACACCAAAAGGCAGAAGCATTCAGCGTTCGTATGAAAACGGAAAAAAAGTTTATATAGATGAAATATGGGAACGTTTTTCGGAGACCGATTCGCTGCATAATGTTGAAGAAATAAAATATTCTAATGGCAAAGCATTTAAAACCGATTGTGGAGGCACAGTATATGGTGGCGGTGGTATTATGCCGGATTTTTTTATTCCGCATGACTCAACACAGTTTGATTTTGCAACAAGAAGATTATTTGAAATAGGTAGTATCAATAAATTTGTTTACCTGTTTTACTTAAGAAACAGGGAAAGTATTGACAAGTATAAATCAGCAGCTGAATTCAATCAGCAATTTTTTGTTACAGAAACAATCTGGAAAACATTTGAAGATTTTGCTAAAACAGATTCTGTTAGCATTAGCTCAATTCCTGCTAAAGACAAATCCTTTCTACAATTAAGATTAAAAGCACAACTTGCCCGTTTAAAATGGAGAAGCACCGGGTATTACCAGGTGCTTAACACTGAAGATGATATTTTCAGGAAAGGGTTAGAAGTAGTAAGTAAGTGATGGCTGAGATATCAATCATTGCCGTTCTTATCATACCAATATTTCTTTTCGATCAGGTAAGATATCACAAGTCCTAAACCGCCGCCGATACCAATAAGGCTGAAATAAAGTGCCGGAACATTTTCATGATGATAATATCTGCCTCCGCCACCACCACCGCCGATGGCAAACGTATCTATCATATATGCAGTAAATAATCCGATACCTGCTCCTAATAACAATAAGCCAACTTTTAAAGTTCTGAAAGGCGCCGGACGATTTATTTTATCCTTTGGATTCATGCCTTTCTCTACCATGGCCAGGTTTTCTTTTGTTTTTAAATAGTAAATACCAAAGATCATTGCAAATCCACCTGCAAACATTGTAATTGGTATGAGTGCTTCTCCGCCGTCCATAATTTTAAATTTTAAGTTTTTTTAAATGGGTTTTGATATATGACTGCTTATTTCGGTTTGAGGTTACAGCCTCTTTTTTCTCGTTTAAGCGGTTCTATCCAATATGACTACGTCTTAAATGACCCGGTTACAGGTATATGAAATATTTTTTTACTGGCAGGCGGTAACCTGTTGTACCTTAATGCAGTCTTATTCATATCCATGCACACCGGAGCCACAGAAAATGAGATAATAAAACAGGTTCTCGGCGGTGACCATCAGGCATTTGCAGCCTTGGTCAACCGTTACCAGAATTATGTGTATACGCTGATATTACGTATGGTAAAGAGCCGTGAGGATGCCGAGGAAGTAGCTCAGGATGTATTTGTAAAAGCATACAGGTCTTTAAAAGATTTCAGGGGTGAATCAAAATTCAGCACATGGTTGTACACGATTGCAAATACCTCCAGCATTACTTTTTTAAGGAAGAAAAAGTTGGATATTCAGTCGCTGGACAATGAAAGCACTTTTGAACTGGCCGATAGTGTGGATTCTGGTTTCAGAGCTAACCTGGTGGAACAAAAGTCAAAACAGTCGATGGTGAACAGCGCTATTGCCATGCTGAGCCCTGAAGATGCAGAAGTAATAACTTTGTTTTACAAAAATGAACAAAGCCTGCAGGAGATAGCACAGATATTGAAGCTGGAAGCGAATACGGTAAAAGTGAGATTGCATCGTGCAAGAACAAGATTGAAAGAAAAAATGGAAACTTATTTTTTAGAAGAGGTAAAAGATATTTATTAAACCAGATTACCATGAAAGAGCAACATGATATAGAGCAGCAATTATGGGAGTACATTGATGGTATATCTTCCACTGAAGAAAAATCAGCTATTGAAAAATTGCTGGAGACCAACCTTGAATGGAAAAATAAATACCATGAATTATTGCAGGTAAGCCAATTACTCAAGTCATCAGAATTGGAACATCCTTCTATGCGATTTACTCAAAATGTAATGGACACGATCGCCAAATACCATATTGCACCCGCAACCAAACAATATATTAATAACCGCATTGTCTGGGGTATCGGTATTTTCTTTCTTACTATGATTGTGGGATTTATTGTTTACGGATTTAGCCAGGTGGATTGGGAATCCGGCGAAGCTGGGAAAAATAGCCTCGGTGTTGATTTTTCAAAAGTGGAAATAAGCAAATTCTTCAATAATAATTGGGTGAATGGATTTATGATGGTAAATATTGTTATAGGCCTGGCATTGCTTGATAGAGTTCTTGCTAACAAAAGAAAACAATTCAGGAATAAGCAGTCAGTATAGTCATATTGATCTTACAGGTCAATCAAGAGTCTTATATTTTACTTTCTGACTCATTTGACATTCACGCTGAAGACTTTCCTTCTTAAAATCTTACCTTCGCAGTGAAAGAAACTGCGATATGGATATTAAAAACAACATTCTAGAAACAATAGGAAATACCCCGCTGATCCGTTTAAATAAGATCACTAAAGATTTTCCCTGCACTGTGCTTGCCAAAGTTGATTATTTCAATCCCGGCAATTCAATTAAAGATCGTATGGCACTAAAGATGGTGGAAGTAGCCGAACAGGAAGGCAAACTCAAGCCTGGCGGAACAATTATTGAAGGCACATCTGGTAATACAGGTATGGGGCTTGCGTTGGCAGCCGTTGTAAAAGGATATAAATGCATTTTCGTTACTACAGATAAACAATCAAAAGAAAAAGCTGATATACTAAAAGCTGTAGGCGCAGAGGTAATTGTTTGCCCTACTAATGTTTTGCCAGAAGATCCTAAGAGCTATTACAGCGTTGCCAAAAGGTTAGCCAATGAAATTCCGAATTCATATCACATGAACCAGTACGATAATCTTGCAAACAGGTTAGCACATTATGAATCTACAGGACCAGAAATATGGAAACAAACTGATGGGAAGATCACACATCTTGTATGTACTGCAGGTACAGGAGGAACAATTGTAGGTACAGCAAAATATTTAAAAGAACAAAATCCGAATATCCAGGTTTGGGCTATTGATGTGTATGGTTCATTACTTACAAAATATTTTCGCACAGGTGAAGTTGATATGAATGAAGTTCACCCTTATATCAGCGAAGGTTTTGGGGAGGACTTTGTTCCGGGAAATTATGATATGAGTGTGATCGATCATTTTGAACAGGTAACAGATAAGGACGGTGCTATTATGGCCCGTCGTTTAGCAAAAGAGGAAGGTATGTTTTGCGGATACAGCGCCGGTAGTTGCATAACAGGTTTGATGCAGTTAAAAAGCCGTTTAAAAAAGGATGATCTCGTCGTTTGTATTTTTCATGATCATGGTAGCCGGTATGTTGCTAAAATTTATAATGATCAGTGGATGATAGAACGTGGTTTCCTGGATGTAAAAACATTCAGGGATATTATCAGTGCAAGAGGTTCAAAAAAATTAATTACTGTAAATCCTACGCAAACCGTATCTGAAGCTGTGGATATGATGAAGAAATATGACATCGAACACATACCTGTAATGAATGGAAATGGTGTGATTGGCGCTATTAGTGAAAGTGGTTTATTTCAAAAAGTCTTCAATAATCCCGAAATAAAGAATTCCTCAGTCGAATCCGTGTTGGAACCCGCCTACCCCATGGTTGATTTTGAAACCCCTGTGGAAAGACTCAGCACATTAATAAATAAGGAGAACGGAGCCGTACTTTCAAAGGACGATGGCGGTAATTTACATATTGTGACCAAATATGATGTAATTCAAGCACTTGGAAAATAAGAAAGTAGTGGTGATTAGACTATTTACATTCGTATTATTACTAATATCCAGTAAAAACTGTAGTAAAAATATCGGCTATAATTGCTCTTGTGTTAAATGAATCGCAAATCTATTTTTGTTTTGCAATTGACACAATAAATGTCGAAAGCGAATCCTGAAAAACCCAAATCCTAAGTCCAAGAAAAAACTAATTCCTGTTGAAAACCGTTCTTTAAAATCCGAGAATCCGACGAAAAACCAAAAAACCTTATTCTAAGAAGCCAAACAAGTCCTATTGAAAATTTTTACTTAAAATCCAAAGTCCTGAGGAACCGTCCATTCCTGAACCGCCGTCCAAGATCCTTGAAAAAAATCTAAAATCCAAAACCCTCCTGCTAACCTGAGAAGTTTAGCAGGGGGAACGGTGGTCTCCCTTCAAATTCAATTTTTACTTTCATTCCTTGTTTCCTTTTATTTGCTCGTTGAGCTTACTTAATTCTACTTAAATCAAGATAAGCCGAGTTTGCTGCATGGCAATATCAAGCCTTACTATACTAATGCATCTGTAACTTGAGCATATACTCACTCCAGTAGCTTACGAATACCCGTTAAAGCTTTTTATCAACTTCTTTCAATCTCTTATCTTCGCCGGAAAGGAAATAGATTCTATATGAAAAAATATCAACCCGGAGTTTTGTTTGGTAAAGAATTACTTGCTTTATTAAATGATGCCAAGGAAAACCAATTTGCGTTGCCAGCCGTAAACACCATCGGCACTAATACCATAAACGCAACATTGGAAACAGCAGCAAAAGTCAATTCACCTGTTATCATCCAGTTTTCAAATGGCGGTGCCCAGTTTATTGCTGGTAAAGGAATGCCAAATGATAAACTACAGGGAAATATTTACGGAGCTATTTCAGGTGCGCTGCATATTCATAATGTAGCTAAACATTATGGCGTGCCTGTAGTGTTGCATACAGATCATGCTGCAAAAAAATGGTTGCCCTGGATAAGCGGGTTGATAGATGCAGGCGAACAATATTTTAAAGAAAAAGGTCAACCCCTTTTTAGTAGTCATATGCTTGATTTAAGTGAAGAGCCAATTGAAGAGAACATTCACACCTCGGTTGAATTTTTTAAAAGAATGCAGCCGCTTGGTATGGGTATTGAAATTGAACTCGGTGTAACAGGTGGTGAAGAAGATGGCGTAGATAATAGTGATGTAGAAAATGATAAACTCTACACCCAGCCGGCTCACGTTGAATATGCATATAAAGAATTAAGCAAGGTTGGAAACATGTTTACTGTTGCAGCAGCTTTCGGAAACGTGCATGGAGTGTACAAACCAGGTAATGTGCAACTACGTCCTGAAATATTGAACAACTCTCAGAAACATATTGAAAAAGTTTTAGGTACGGCTCCTAAACCTGTTTATTTTGTTTTCCATGGCGGCAGCGGCTCACCACAAAGCCAGATACGTGAAGCAATTAGTTACGGAGCTATCAAAATGAATATTGACACCGATCTGCAGTGGGCTTTCTGGGAAGGCATTTTAAATAATTATAAAAAGAGTGAAGGTTACCTGCAGGGACAGCTTGGAAATCCTGAAGGCGATGATAAACCCAATAAAAAATATTATGATCCCCGTGTATGGTTGAGAAAAGGTGAAGAATCTTTTATAAAGCGATTGGAAGTTGCTTTCGAAGATTTGAATTGCATCAACAGAAATGCATAAACAAAAACCCCCTCAGTTGAGGGGATTTTTGTTTAAATGAGGAATAAGCTGTTTATTTATAGCAACAGATTAAAACCCTAACGATATGCCAGCCATCTCCCCGCTTGAATCATTTTTGCAATGGGAAAAAAAGATACCCAATGAAGTTTTATTTCGTCAACCTATCAGTGGCCAATGGAAAACATGGACATGGGCACAGGCCGGTAATGAAATAAGAAGAATTGCTTCAGGCTTGAGATCGCTGAACCTTCCTGAACAAAGTCATATCGCAATACTTTCAAAAAATTGTGCACAATGGATAATAAGTGACCTCGCCATTATGATGTGCGGATATATTTCCATTCCCATCTACCCTAGCCTTTCTGCACATTCAATTGAACCAATACTGGTGCATAGCGAAGCAAAAGCAATCATATTAGGCAAGCTTGATGATTATGCAGGTCAAAAAGAAGGGATACCGGCAAACATTATTAAAATAAGTGTTGAGTCCTATGGCTTGCATGAAAAATATTCATTGGAGAAATTTATAGCTGAACAACAACCCATGAATGATTTTCATGATTGGCAGCAGGGTGATCTGCTTACTATAATTTATACATCAGGTACTACAGGCATGGCAAAAGGAGTAATGCATAGTGTGGAAGCATTTTATGAAACTCTTCATAATGTTATTCCATTTGTTGGGTTGAGCGGACGGCCTGTTTTATTTTCTTATTTACCGCTCAGTCATATTGCAGAAAGGTTGGCCGTTGAAATGTATGGACTTTATTACGGCGGCACTATTTCATTTGCAGAAAGCATAGAGTCATTCCCGGCCAATGTTGCAGATACACAACCCACCTTATTTTTTGCAGTACCCCGCATCTGGGGAAAATTAAGAGAAGGGGTATTAAAAAAATTGCCACAAAAAAAACTGAACCTGCTTTTATCCATTCCTCTCATTTCAGGGATCATTAAAAAAAGCATCCGTAAAAAATTAGGACTTGCAAATGCACGACAGATAGTAAGTTCATCAGCTCCCATATCAGTTGAGATACTTAAGTGGTTTCATAAGATCGGCGTACCGGTAGTTCAGGCATATGGAATGACGGAAGACTGCGTATATGCCCATTTTGAAACACCCCAGAGTTTTTGCTTTGGTAGTGTTGGCAAACCTGTGCAAGGACTCAAAACAAAATTTGCTGAAGATGGAGAACTGAGAGTAAAAAGTGTAGGCAATATGAAAGGTTATTATAAAGAACCAGAATTAACAGCACAGGCTTTTGATGAAGAAGGTTATTTAAAGACTGGTGATATTGGTGAGTATAATAAGGATGGGTTCTTATTCATTACTGGCAGGGTAAAGGATCAGTTCAAAACAGATAAAGGAAAATATATTTCACCAGCACCTATTGAAACAAAACTGTTATCAAACCCGGATATCGAATCTGCCTGTGTAGTAGGTACAGGTATTCCCCAACCAATCGGACTTATTTCATTATCAGAAACCGGAATGAAAAAAGATAAACAACTCCTCAGCACTGAGCTCGAACAATTATGTGCTGAAATAAATAAAACGCTGGAAGCATATGAAAAGCTGGAAAAAATTGTGGTAATGAAAGAAAATTGGACTGTTGCGAATAAACTACTAACTCCTACATTGAAAGTAAAAAGAAATGAAATTGAAAAAATTTACGTGCCCAACTACCCGAAATGGTTTGCCGAAAAGCAAAAAATAGTATGGTTAGATTGAATCACAATTTCTTTTGAAAAACATACGGTTGTGAGGTAACCCATTTTAAAACTATTTCTATTTTTTTCATTCAATTGCTTTTTCAGAAAGCTCTATTGTCGTATATTTGCACCATCAAATCAAGCACCTGCTTCAGATAGTACCCGAAGATATCTTCACTGATTAATTCACTACTGACAGAAATTAACGATTCTTGACCCATATGGGAGGCCATTGTATTGATTAACCTTTAAACGATAGAAAAATGAAGACAGAAAAACAGAGAGTCATGAATCCTGATGAAAAAATCCAAACCCCTGAAACACTTGCAGCAAATTTGGAACAGGATATTAAAGATGGAAAAGCAAAACTTTTCAGCGCTGCCGAAATGTGGAATTTGAGAAAAAATTTCCGTTCAGCATCTGATTGGAGAAAAAGCTGGAACTAATCCGGAAAATCATCATACGAGTTTTGAAACAAAGTGTAAGTCCCCGAATGGGGACTTTTTTTATTATCGTTTTTGTATGTTTAAATTATGTTTATCTTTTCTGAGGCAACTATATAAAAGAACAAAACGATTTATACCTAAAATATAACAATGAAAAAGGCTTTAGTTATCATTCTATTCGGCTTAATAATATTTTTGTCATGCAGTAAGGATAATGGAGGAAGCGGCGGTGGCGGAGGTGGTGGCACAACGGTAAATTGTGCAACCGTTACTAATAAAGCATTTAATGCTGACATACTTCCAATTCTTCTTTCTACTTGTGCAACTAGTACAACTTGTCATGCAACAGGAAGTACCAACGGCCCCGGTCCACTTACTAATCATGCCCAGGCTTCTGCAAATGGTGCAGCTATAAAATCAGCTATACAAAGCGGTAGAATGCCACAAACGGGTTCATTAACAACAGGGCAAAAAAATTCAATTAGTTGCTGGGTTGATAGTGGGGCACCGAATAATTAATAAAGCCGATTAGCAAATTTGCGATTTTGAAAATGTGCGAATGATGTGAAGTTGCTTCAAATATGCTGAATAGAACTACAGGATGTACAAGAGTGCGACGCAACCACAGTTTACTAGTAGCAAGTGAGCTAAGTACATAAAAATCAGCCCGAAATTTTTAAATCTCACAATCCCTATATTTGTAGCCTAACTTTTGGCTATGGCAAAACAATTTGAAGACTTTGATGTAAACCTGGCGGGTGAAGAAGGTAAATCAGAGGAAACAAAGAGTAGTTGGTTTAAACGCATTAAGAAAGGAATCCAGACTAAAACTTCTGAGAAAAAAGAAACTCCTGAAGGACTCTGGACAAAATGTCCTGAATGTAATTTCATCTGCACCATGAATGATCTGCGGGAACAATTATTTGTTTGCCCGAAATGCAATTACCATCACCGTATTGGCAGCAGCGAATACTACGATCTGATTTTTGATGATAAGCAATACACCGAGCTGTTTGAAAATATCCGTAGCAAGGATTTTCTGGGTTTTACCGATCTGAAACCTTATAAAAAAAGACTGGAAGATATCTGGAAAAACAGTAACCTGAAAGATTCGATGCGGGTAGCAACAGGAAAAGTTGGTGGTAATGATATTGTGATTGCCTGTATGGATTTTGAATTCATTGGCGGAAGCCTGGGCAGCGTAATGGGAGAAAAATTTTCAAGAGCTGTCGATTATGCAATTGAACACCGGATGGCCTATATGGTGATCAGTAAAAGTGGAGGTGCCAGGATGATGGAATCTGCTTTTTCACTGATGCAATTGGCAAAGACTTCTGGCAAACTTTCACAATTAAGTGATGCAAAGCTTCCTTATATATCGATGCTGACTGACCCGACTTTTGGAGGTATTTCTGCATCTTTTGGTATGCTGGGAGATTTAAATATTGCTGAGCCCGGAGCGTTGATCGGTTTTGCCGGCCCGAGAGTTATTAAAGAAACTATTAAAAAAGATCTGCCTGAAGGTTTTCAAAGAAGTGAATTCATTTTAGATCATGGCTTTCTTGATTTCATTGTTCAGCGGAAAGACGTAAGAGATAAGCTCTCGGTGCTGCTGAAGCTATTTAAAAATTAATCTTATAAAATATTTTTAAAATGTAAGAGGTAAATTTGCCTCTTATTTTTTTACCTGCATGGAAATAAAAAACCGATCAGCCTATTTTGAATACTTCATAGATAATAAATATGATGCTGGGATGGTTTTGCTTGGCACAGAAGTAAAAAGCTTAAGGGCCGGCCGTGCTAGTTTTAATGACAGTTATTGCTTGATTCACAAAGGTGAGATCTGGTTAAAAAGTTTTCATATTGCAGAATACTCACATGGAACTGTGAATAATCATGATCCGCTACGTGACAGGAAACTGCTGTTACAAAAAAGAGAAATAAAAAAGATTGAAACCAAACTGAAAGAAAAAGGATATACCCTCATCCCGCTTCGTATATTTTTCAATGAAAAAAACCTCTTTAAAATTGAGATCGGCCTTGCCAAAGGAAAGAAACTACACGATAAACGTGAATCCATCAAGAAAAAGGAGACTGACAGGGAAATAAAACGGTTATTGAAGTAATTTCATCTCATCCATCACGTTATAGCATTATTCTTGCATAACAAACAGCCATGTTAAAACTATTTCTATCCTTATTATTGCTTATTTCCCTACAATCAGGTGCACAGTCAGTATTTGGATACTGGTATGGCTATGCGAATGCTAAAACAAACACCTCTACTAATAATTATTTGGTTGAGCTGGTGCTGAACCCCGAAAAAGGTTATGTAAGCGGCGTGCTGAATTATTATTTCAGAAATAGCTATCGTAGTATGAAAGTAAACGGTAACTATGATGCTAAAACAAGAACGCTTAGTTTGTATAATATTCCCATGACTTATCATGGCTCTACTTCAAAATTGGAGATTGACTGCATGATGAATATGCGGGCAATATTAAGAGCATCGCAATCAGGTTCAAATCTTATTGGCTCATTTACAAGCTTACCTCAATACAAGTATACATGTACAGAATTGAATTTTAATCTGACGATGAATGCGGATGTCAGTAAGAAAGATTCGGTGTTGGCTGCTATCAGGAACTTTAAAGAAACAAACCAGCTTTGGCAGCCATCATTTACTGATACATTGCCGGCGGTTGTTGTGGTACCGCATAACGTAGTGAACTATGTAATGAATAATGAAATGCCTATGCGCAAAAATGAAGTGGTGCAGGAGCTTGAAGTAGAATCTGATTCAATAGAAGTTGATTTTTATGATAACGGAGAAATTGACGGTGATTCTATTGCAGTATTTTTTAATAAGCAATTAGTGGCTTATCACCTGAAATTATCAAGCCGCTCAGTTCATTTTCATTTTGCGTTGGACAAAACTTTAGAAACAAATGAACTGATCATGTTTGCTGAGAACCTGGGAGGTATTCCACCCAATACAGCATTAATGGTATTAGATGACGGAAAGAAACAATATCAGATCCGATTATCAAGTAGCCTTGAGAAAAATGCATCAATTAAGATCAAGAGAAAGCCTCAGAAATAAAAATGCTCAACTAGAATTGAGCATTAAAAATTTTAGTTGAATAATTCGGCCTGTTGTCCTCCCTTCTGTTTCACCCATTCCATTTCCACACTCTTGCTGTAATCCAATAATCTTGTACCAACAGTTCTCCATCCACTGATCTCAGCAATTTTTGCGATCTTCAATTTACCTTTTCTCACTTGTGCTCCCCTGCCCTGCTGAACGGATAATACTGGCTCTTCATCTGTACTAACTGCGGCAACATAATTCCCTTCGCCTTCTTTGATGAACATGAATTTATTCCGGAGTGTCGTCGTTTCAATTTTAAAACGCTTAGCCATGAATTGCTTCTTATCCATATCAGCATATACCGCAGTAATTGTTTTCTCCGGATTGAATTTTTCGATCAGCAAAACTTTCTCCGCATCGAATTTCTGTGAGAGTTCCTGGTCAGTGATCATATAATTGCCATCATTCATTGCCACGAGTATTTTATCATCAGGTTCATATGTACCTATAAACCTTCCTTTCTCTTCGGTACTCAATCTTCCAAACTGATCATCATACCATAGTTTTTTACCGGCAATGGTAGAAACACCAGCCTCTTTCAGTTTCACTCCATCTGATTTGATCGGGTATTTAGTTACAGTGATCCCTTTACTGCTACGGCCCGTGATCTCCAACTCACTGAAATTGTATTCGAATTCTTTTTTATGTGCCTTACAACCCGGAGTGAGTACAATTTTTATAATTTCTGCTTCTGCATTTGGATTTATACTGAGGTAATGCACTTTGCTTCTTTCATGATCATTCGCCAGGAAGTATTCCTTATCACGGGTAACACCGGTTACATTAAAACGTTTTGCAAAACTCTTACCGGTTTTACCATCCATATATATCATATTGTAAGTGGTCCGTTCATCATTTTTTTGAAAAACGGCAGCATGCATGATGTCTTTACCGATATAAGACTTATCAGCCACTTTTACCACTTTCATAATTCCCTGCTTGGTAAAGACAATCAGATCATCCATATCCGAGCAATCCAAAACGAACTCATCTTTTTTGAGCGATGTACCGATGAACCCATCTTCGCGGTTCACATAAATTTTAGTATTGATAATAGCAACATGCTTTGTTTGGATCACTTCAAATTGTTTGATCTCTGTTTTGCGTTCCCGGTCTTTACCATACTTCTTCAACAGATTTTCGAAATAGTTTACGGCAAAATCTACCAGGTTGGCCAGATCATGTTTTACCGCTTTAATATCGGCTTCTAATCCTTTGATATGGTCATTCAGTTCATCGATATCAAGTTTATAGATACGACGTACTGGTTTTTCAGTAAGCTTAATTATATCTTCTCTTGTAATTTCTCTTTTTAATTGTTTCTTGAATGGTTTAAATGCATCGTCAATTGCTTCCAACACTTTATCCCATGTAGCATGCTTTTTTTCCAGCTCTTTATAAATCTTTTCTTCAAAGAAGATCTTTTCTAGTGAAGTATAATGCCATTTTTCCTGCAACTCACTCAACTTGATCTTTAATTCCTGCTGCAGCAAATCTTTAGTATGGTCAGTTGAAATTCGTAACAACTCAGTCACGGTAAGGAACTGCGGTTTCTGTGCAACGATCACACAAGCATTTGGAGAAATAGAAATTTCACAGTCGGTGAATTTATACAGTGCATCAATTGTAATGTCTGGCGAAATTCCCGGTGCCAGGTCAACCTGTATCTCTACATCAGCAGCCGTATTATCTGTTACTTTTTTGATTTTAATTTTTCCCTGGTCGTTTGCCTTTACAATACTATCCATCACTTGTGTGGTAGTAACTCCATACGGAACACTACGGATAGCCAGCGTTTTCTTATCCAACTCTTCAATATGTGCCCTCACTTTTACTTTACCACCGCGTTTACCCTGGTTATATTCATCCACATCTATCTGCCCGCCGGTTTGAAAATCGGGATACAATTCAAAACGCTTACCACGTAAATGTTTTATAGATGCTTCGATCAATTCACAGAAATTATGAGGAAGAATTTTTGTTGAAAGACCAACCGCAATTCCATCTGCGCCTTGTGCAAGCAGCAAAGGAAACTTCATCGGCAATGTCACCGGTTCATTCTTTCTTCCATCATAGCTTAATTGCCACTCGGTTATTTTAGCATTAAAAGCAACTTCAAGTGCAAACTTGCTCAATCGTCCTTCGATATAACGCGGAGCTGCGGCTTCATCACCTGTTCTTACATCACCCCAGTTACCCTGTGTTTCTATCATCAGGTCTTTCTGCCCGATATTCACCAGCGCATCACCAATGCTTGCATCACCATGCGGATGATATTGCATAGTTTGCCCGATCACATTTGCTACTTTATTAAAACGTCCGTCATCCATTTCCTTCATCGCATGAAGGATGCGGCGCTGTACAGGTTTTAATCCATCCTCAATCGCCGGAACAGCTCTTTCTAGTATTACATAGGATGCATAATCCAAAAACCATGTTTTATACTGGCCGTGCAATCCGGTATCATTGTTTTCAATCTCTTTCAGTTTATTTTTTGCTGCACTCATTTTTTATTGTTTTCCTATTATTCCTAAATGTGTGTATTTAAATCCTTCAGATGTTTTAAGGCCATAACCCATCATCCTGTCCATTGAAGAATGACCGAACAAGACAATTCCCACCAATTGCAATAACAGGTTGGGCATAAGCAATCCAGCCATAAAAATTACAACGGCCACTGCTTTATGATGAAATAAATTATAACAGGCAGCGCCTACATTATTTCCTGCCAGGTAACCTAACATACTTATATCTGGCCCGAGAACCAGCAATGCAAACCACCACCATTCTGCCTGTAAGGAATACAATCCATAAATGCTGAGAGCAAACATGGCTGCTTCTTCCAGTTTGAGAATATTTTTCATACTAATTGGTTTCAACTTCCGATGAAACTGCTTCTGCAGAAACAGCACCTGCCTTTCTCACATCAAAATCTTTCCATCCTTTTTCAATTTCACCTGTTGCTTCAATCTTTCCATCGGCAATCAGTTGCTTCATACGCCACATGATATACACATCGCCTGTTTTTATCTTCATCCGATGTAATGTATTTGTCAATACCCTTGTTGCTTTCTGCCACTCAGGAGTAATGTTCTTTAAAATCTCTCCATCATAAAAACTAACTTCTTTGCCGGCTATTTTTTTCCCACCTTCAAGTATTCTTACTGCAGCGTTTTCATCTATCAATTTTTTCCACTCATCCGGATCCACTTCAAATTCACTCAATGTAATAGGTCTTGACAATTTTTTTGCTTTCACAATTTCCTTTGGCAATACATCATGCACTTTCAATGGGTAAAATATCTGTCCTTTATCATTGATGAAAGGAAGATTATTCAGGTATACGATCATCAGCCTCCCCTGGTATTTTCTTAGTTGTGGCATCAGCCAGAAGTAACCAGTTACATCATGTTGGTTCTGCCCCATCCATATCCATGCTTCCTGTGTTTCATCTGCATCTAATGCTGTCATCAGTTGCTTCATTGTTTCCCGATCATCAAAACTTCCAACCAATTTTTCACCATAAGGTGAATTTTTTAACAACTCTCTCCACCAATCCTCTCTTGCTTTCCAGCCTTCGTCAGTATCCAGCCCGTTAAGCGGACCAACTCCCAGGTCATCTTTGATCTGAAAAATTTCACCTTTCAATGTTTCGTCGAGTTCTATTGCCTGCTGCAATACATCAACATCTGATTCTTGAAAAACTACATGTATCATAACCTTTATTTCACTTTAATTAAATAATAAACACAAGTCGTAAAAAAATTTCTTACAAATGGAATTGACTTTATCAAACCGAATTGCTTTCTCGCTTTATAGCCAAATTTCCATTCATAGATCGGGTTGAGTAAGTAATGAGTTTTGTTTTCAATTTTATATCCCTGCTCATTACAGATCCTTTCAAACCGCTCTATACTGATGCCGGTATCTTTTACTTCCAGCAGATCATCAGCACTTTCTTTATTCTTTCTCAGCAACCAACCATAAGTGCTTCGTGGCAACAAATGTATCCACGGAATTTTGCGCATCCATGATCTGCACATTTGCTGGTGGCCACCATAAGGCATATACCAGGGCGGAAACCCAAAAAATATTACACCTCCCGGTTTTAAAAAATTCTTCATCCAGCCGATCAGCTTAGGCTGATCATGTATATGTTCGATCACATCTTTCAAAACAACTACATCATAAAACCCGCCCAACTCTTTTTCCGCATCTACTTTATAAATATCTTTTGAAATGAACTGAATTCTGCCAGCTACAAAATCATCTGCAAGGTATTCTTTTGCATGTTCAATTCGTGGCGCATCCAGCTCCACCCCCATTCCAAAACAGCCTTTGTTGATAAATCCTTTCAAAACCCCCGCCTCGCCGCAGCCAATTTCTAATATCCGCATACCGGGAGTTATCTTAAAACTTTGCTCAATAAAAGGAATGACATATTTCTCAGCGTTTAACACCTGTATATCAAAATATCTTTTCCTGTCTGCATGAAATTCAAACATTCTTACTTCTTTATTTTAATTGCTACAAACAGATAATTATTAGCTGCACCAATCACTTCATAGTTCACATAAAAACTTTCTGTGAATATTTTAAACGCCGCAAATTCATGTTTCGGCACTGCAAATTCATCGAACAAAATTATGTCTCCCTCGTTTAAAAACCGGTACAGCTGTGATAAAGAAAAGATCGTAGAGCTGAAAAGATCAGCATCCATATGGATCAGTTTGCGTCTTTCATTTTTATACTCATTCAAAAAAGGGATCAATGTATCCTGGAATAATCCTTTATAAAAATGAGCCCTTGAATCAGTGATATTAAGTGACTCCAATGCAACCGCCATTGCCCCTTTATCAAAATGTCCCCAGTTCTCCGGCAATCCTTCAAATGTGTCAAAGCCGTGAAATGATGAACCTGGGTTTTTATTATGTTCCAGCCACCATTTAAAAGAATGTCCACTACTAACTCCAAATTCGAGATAATCTATTGCTTCTGTATCCAGCTTCTCTGATTGTATCAACGATTCATAAAGATCGTATCGTTTATTATAATCCCATTTGCCCAGGTACCAATCATTATACCCATTCACTTTCGTGTTGCTTCTCCATTTACTTATATTGCTCATATAAGCCGCATTCTTCATCACTCCTGCAAATGGCTCTACAAGTCCATGAAGTTTCCACTTCATGAATAATGATTTTGATTTTCGTATGATATCTAACTTATTCAGGGGGTAAATAAGAATTAAACTTCTTCTACAATGTCTAATTCGACTTTAAGGTTTTCAATAATAAACTCCTGCCGTTCCATTGTGTTCTTGCCCATATAGTATTCAAGCAAAGCCTGTATATGTTCGCCTTGCTCAAGATGCATTAATCGTTTACGCATATCAGCTCCAATAAACAATGCAAACTCATCAGGGCTTATTTCTCCTAAACCTTTGAAACGTGTTATCTCCGGCTTGCTTCCAAGTTTCTTTACGGCATTCTGTTTTTCTGCTTCGCTGTAGCAATAAATTGTTTCCTGCTTGTTGCGTACGCGGAACAATGGTGTTTCCAGCACATATACTTTTTCATGCTTCACCAGGTCAGGAAAGAATTGCAGAAAGAAAGTCATTAGCAGCAAACGAATATGCATACCATCCACATCGGCATCGGTTGCTATTACGATATTGTTATAACGTAAGCCTTCCAATCCATCTTCAATATTCAACGCATGTTGCAAGAGATTAAACTCTTCATTTTCATAAACCACTTTTTTGGTAAGTCCATAACAGTTGAGTGGCTTGCCCCTCAAGCTGAATACAGCCTGAGTTTCTACATTCCGTGATTTTGTTATTGAACCACTGGCACTATCACCTTCAGTAATGAAGACAGTCGTTTCATGAAGCTTTGCTACAAATTCTTCTTTTCCTTTATTAGGTGGTTCATCATTAAAATGATAACGACAGTCACGCAACTTGCGGTTATGCAGGTTTGCCTTCTTAGCTCTTTCATTCGCCAGTTTACGAATACCTGAAAGTTCTTTTCTTTCTTTTTCACTTTGTTCAATACGCTTCTTCAGCGATTCTGCAGTAGACGGATTTTTATGTAAATAGATTTCCAATTCCTTAGAAAGAAAATCACCAATAAAGTTTTTCATTGTCGGCCCTTCTATGTCCACATTCACAGAACCGAGTTTTGTTTTTGTCTGGCTTTCAAATACAGGCTCTACCACACGAACAGAAACTGCAGCCACAATACCGGTTCTTATATCAGCCGCATCATAATCCTTTTTATAAAAATCACGGATGGTTTTTACATATGCTTCACGAAAAGCCTGCTGGTGTGTACCGCCCTGTGTGGTATGCTGGCCATTTACAAAACTGTAAATGTCTTCACCATAATCGTTGTTATGCGTAATAGCTACTTCAATATCATCACCGCTTAGATGTATGATGGGATAACGGATCTCATCTTCATTGGTTTTGCGCTGCAGCAAATCGAGCAAGCCATTTTTACTCACAAAACTCTTTCCGTTAAAAACAATTTTTAATCCTGCATTCAGGTAACAGTAATTCCATATCTGGCTTTCCAGGAACTCAGGGTGAAACTTATAATTCTTAAACATGGTTTCATCCGGAGTAAATGAAACCATTGTGCCATTACTCTCCGAAGTCTTTGCTTCCTTATGTTCTTTCTTTAATATTCCTTTTGCAAACTCTGCTGTTTTTTCTTTTCCTTCTCTGAATGCTGTTACTTTAAAATAATTGCTCAATGCATTCACAGCTTTTGTACCCACACCATTCAGGCCGACTGATTTCTGAAATACTTTACTGTCAAACTTGGCACCGGTATTTACTTTGCTTACAACATCTACCACTTTACCCAGTGGGATGCCACGGCCATAGTCACGAACGGTAACTGAAGTCTTATCAACAGTTATTTCAACTGTCTTGCCATGTCCCATTGCATACTCATCAATACAGTTATCCACTACTTCTTTTACAAGCACATAAATGCCATCATCGGGGGAAGAACCATCGCCCAGTTTACCAATATACATTCCGGGTCGCAGGCGGATATGCTCCTGCCAATCGAGGGTTTTGATCGACGCTTCGTTGTACTCAAAGAGATTTACTTCTTTTTCTTTTGCCATCGTCGGTACGTTTTAGTTCGTTAGTTTTTCTGTTTGGTTATCGGCTTTATTACCCAATTTCCTGTTTTTATAACCGGGCAAATATACCGAAACAGGCAATGCAAGATTCTGACGTAGTTATTAACTGTTGTGAATAAAATAAACCTGTAATTTCATTCTGTATGCCTGCACCCGACTATAAAACATTCCACCCGAAAACACGCAGCCAATGGCGAAAATGGCTGGAGAAAAATCATGCAACCTATCCCGGGATCTGGTTGATCTATTACAAAACCGAAACGGGTAAAAGAAAACTCAGCTATGCCGATGCAGTAGAAGAAGCTTTATGTTTTGGGTGGATCGATAGCCTGCCCCGGAAATTAGACAATGAACGAGCAATGCTAAAGTATTCACCACGCAAACCAAAAAGTGTATGGAGTAAAATAAATAAGCAAAGAATAGATCGGCTTATAAAAGACAACCTGATGACGGCTGCCGGTCTTGCAAAAATTGAACTGGCTAAAACGAATGGTTCATGGGACACACTTAATGCTTCGGACTTGCATGCAGATAATAATACAGTCCCACCTGACCTTGAAAAAGCGCTGAATAAAAACAAGGCAGCGATGAATAATTTCAAGTCGTTTTCACCGAGTTACCGGAAGCGATTTTTATTCTGGGTTGATAGCGCAAAACGACCAGAAACGAGGCAAGCTAGGATCAAACAAACCGTATTAATGGCCGCTGCAAATAAGAAACCCGGCCCTACCGGATTTAAGATTTAGCCCCTGATTCTCCATTAAACCGTTAATGGTTCTCTCAAATTTAATTTCTCCAACCCGTCCAAGTTGCTGAAAATCAGAAGTAAAAATTTGTCCACAGGCCGTTCAAAATTTATTTTTCCCAGCATTGAGATTTCTGCCCCTGATTGCGGAAATTTGAAATACGAATCCGGCTTCACTTTCTGAAAGAACTGAAATGTACCCGCCCGATTCCATTACTACCCATACTAATTCGCGGATTGATTTTTGAAAAACTAAAAGCGGAGGTGTTTATGTACACTTATGAACTACTCGAAACAGGTTGCTATTATCTCGTTAAAGAGAAAGAGGAATCAAATGTAAAAATGATACAGGTGGCTGTAGAAAGTGACCATTGTCTATATGTTCAGGATTTTGATAACCCGGCAGAAACCTGCTGGAAGATGAAGAAGGATACTTTATTTGACATCATCGAATGCCTGACCGATGAAACAGTACAGGCATGGAAGCAGCACTACAATATTCCAAGCGAGGATATATTTTATGAAGATGACGAAGAATAAGAACTGATTTTCCATTCATATAATTCCAGGTGTCGCATTGCAGGAATAATCTATATTTATTCCTGCAATTTTTTTATTATGAAACAAGCCATCTTAACTTCTATTTTATCAATTGTGTTTTTATCCATCCTTGCCCAGGACGATTTACCACAGGACTATTTTTCCAAAGAATTTCATGCCGGACGTCGCGATGCCGCAAGGCAAATGATGCCGTCTAATTCGGTAATGATCGTATTTGCTTATCCCGAAAGAAACTATTCAAATGATGTAAGCTATCTATTTCATCAGAACCCGGATATGTATTATTTCACCGGGTACAAAGAGCCTAATTCGATGCTGTTGATTTTTAAAGACGAACAAACCGGTCAAAGCGGAGAAAAGTACAAAGACATTTTATTTGTTCAGGAACGAAATGCGCAACGGGAACAATGGGATGGTAAACGACTTGGCACAGAAGGCGCAAAGGAAAAACTAGGTTTCACCATGGCACTCAATGGTAAGGAGTTTAAAAATTTTGCTATTGAATTTTCAAAATTTGATAAGATCATTTTTACACAATTACCTACTGATCTGCGTCGTAACCGTTTTGGAGAATCTGATCTATATAATCTCATCGAACAATTTAAAACAAAAGCGAAGGTGCCGGATACATTATCAAGAGATAAAAGATTTGACACAAGATCATTTATGGATATTACTGGTGGCTTGCGGGAAATAAAAACACCTGAAGAAAAACTGATGATAAGAAAAGCTGTAGAGATAAGCTGCCAGGGACAGAATGAAGTAATGAAAGCTATCCGGCCTGATATGAGTGAGCTGGAAATACAGGGACTGCATGAGTTTGTACACAAAAAGCAGGGGGCAGAAAGTGTTGGTTATGGTTCTATTATTGGCGCTGGTGAAAATGGCTGTATACTGCACTATATGGAAAATACAAAAACAAAAATAGGTAACAGTATGCTGTTAATGGATGTAGGTGCAGAGTATCATGGTTATTCTGCTGATGTAACCAGGACAGTTCCGGTAGATGGAAAATTTTCTGATGAAGAAAGAGCCATTTACCAGATTGTTTATGATGCGCAGGAAGCCGCATTTAAAACGCTGAAGGATGGAGCAAAAATGACAGATGCATCTGCAGCAGCTGATAAAGTATTGCAGGATGGTTTGTTTGCGCTGGGCATTATCAAAAACAAAAGCGATTTTAAAAAATATTACCCGCATGGCCTTGGTCATCATATCGGGTTGGATGTACATGACAGGAATACAAGAGGCCCGTTAAAAAAAGATATGGTAATTACAATTGAACCCGGTATTTATATACCCAGCAATAGTGATTGCGATAAAAAATGGTGGGGCATTGCTGTAAGGATAGAAGATGATGCATTGATCACCCAGGATGGCTATGAACTTCTCTCCGATTTTGCTCCACGAAAAATTGAAGACATTGAAAAAATGATAGCACAGAAAAGTGCATTAGATGATTTTAATTTACCAAAACTGAAATCATCAGAGAAGAAAGCATTTTAAGGCTATAACTCATTCCAATAAAAAAGGCCGGTTTTGCAACCGGCCTTTTTTATTTTATAAGATTTTCTTTATGGATAGACTATCGTAAACGATCCGTTGGAAACTGTTTTTGTTGTATTCGAAGTGTAATCATGCGCAGTACCGCTAAATGTACCTATTATCGTTTTGGTAGCTGTATTGTGACTGGTTACTTTAATAATGATATTCACACCTGGTGTTGCTGTAGGGTCAGCTGCTTCCAATTCTATCCCCCCACCGAAATAATAAAAATATCCTGCATTTGCCAATGTAGTCGCAAGATTCACATTTGAATTATAAGTTTCATTTGCAGTTACTCCTCCTGCTATATCGAGAAATGCAAGATTATAAAGATCTGATGCTGCATTGGTGCCATAATGATCCACTAATATCAATGGCGGCGCAGTAGTATTATCATAACTGATCGAATCATTAACACCCTGGTAAGTAGTAGCGCCTACTGTAAATTTCCATGTAACACTTGCGGCCGCAACAACAGTAACAGGGAATGTGCAGCTTGGCGTACCCGGTGTGGGAATATTAGATGTGCCCGCAGCAACGGGAGTTCCACTTCCAATTAATTGTATTGGGTTTGAACCCGTACTTGCAAAGGTGCCGGAAGCTGTAAAAACCATTCCGTTCGTAGATGTTGTACTGATATTGTAGGGGCCCGCTGTAGTTACATTCACATTCACATTAACCGTATTGCTTGCATTTAAAAGTGTACCAGCCTGGTAGGTTCCGTTTACTACTGCGCTTGCACAATTGAAGGAGAAAACTGAGCCTGCGGTTGTTGTTATTTGAAAATTACATGTAGATGTTCCGGCTGTAACAGGAATGTTAGATACACCCGCTGTCCCCGTAGGCGTACCCGAGCCTGTCAGTACTATTGTTTGAGCACCTGTTGCTGTAAAGGTTCCCGGCCCGGAAGAAAAGGTCATTCCATTCACAGCCGTTGTAGTTACATTGTAAGTGCCGATCGTAGTCACATTCACCGATAATGTTACAGTGTTGGAGCTGCCTAAGGCAGTGCCGATAATATAATTGCCTGCTATTACCGGTGTAGTACAAGCACCACCTGCACCAGCTAATGCGAATACTGCTGGCCCGCCTGCACCTGCCGGCAATACTTGTACAGTTATATCACATTCAGTGCTGTCAAAAAATACAGTAAATACATTGTTACCCTGTACAAGTGGAGTACCGCTTCCACTTAATGTAATAGTTTGCATACCATTGGCAGTAAAATTTCCGGTACCGTAGAAATGATAGCCATTAATGGTATCTGTGTAAATATTATAAGTACCGGCGGTGGCCACATTTATGTCCACAGTGATCGTATTGGTAGCTGGAACCAACGCAGTACCGGCCACATAGGATCCATTTACAGTTTTAGGTAAACATAAACCGCCTCCATCTTCCTGCAGAGAACCTTGTGCAGGAGTGCCATCCAATTCAAAACTCACCTCCTTCTGACAGGCAAAAAACAAAACAGATAAAAAAAGAACAAGTCCAACGAATAGTTTATTCATAACTACAGAATTAAAAAATATAAGGTGCTAAAAATAAGACTTATTTACGGAACGTAACTAACAGGGCTTTGTTGTTTTTTCCCCTGTATTTCCAGGTTAAAACCACATTTAATTTGTATCAATTCCGCTAGGTTTGCAAAAATCATTCCGTATGATAAAAATCTTCGGTCAATTGGTGCTTTTTATCGCTGCTTTTTTCAGTCTGCATAGCAAATCACAAACACCAACAGTAGAGATGCTGCACAGCGGTAATAAAGTAAGCATCCGCGGATTGAGTGTGGTGAATGATAATATCGTTTGGGTAAGCGGTAGTAATGGTATGGTTGGCCGCAGCAATGATGCAGGTAAAACATGGAACTGGTATAATGCGAAAAAATTTATTCCGGATGATTCAATGAAACTGAAAGCTGATTTTCGGGATATAGAGGCATTTGACGGAGCTACAGCGATCATTATGTCAGTTGATGCTCCTGCTTATATTTTAAAAACGAATAATGGCGGAGAAACATGGAAAGTAGTGTATGAAAATAAAACAAAGGGAATGTTTCTTGACGCTATGGAATTCTGGAATGAACAAAGTGGTATTGTGATCGGCGATCCCATTGATGGAAGATTTTTTATTGCCAGAACATTTGATGGCGGAAGCAGTTGGCAGGAAATCCCTTTTGATAAAAGGCCTGTTGCAGATAGTGGTGAAGCATTTTTTGCAGCAAGTGGTACGAATATCCGGGCAGCAAACAGAAGCGAAGCTGTATTTGTAAGCGGTGGATTAAGATCAAGATTGTTTTCAAAAAATAAACCTATTGATCTGCCAGTGATACAAGGTGGCCAAATGACCGGGGCCAACTCAGTCGCTATTGCTGATAACGGAAAGAAAAAAGGTGGTAAAATAATAATGGTTGTTGCCGGTGATTATCTTAAAGCATCATCATCCGAAAAGAATTGTGTTTTTTCTAATGATGGTGGTAAAACGTGGAAGAAACCCATTACTCCTCCAAATGGTTATAGAAGTTCAGTAGAATTCATTTCAACAAAACAATTGGTTACATGCGGACTTACTGGTGTTGATTACTCAACCGATGGTGGTATGAACTGGGCTGGCATCAACAAAGAAAGTTTTAATGTATGCCGCAAAGCAAAGAATGGAACAGCTGTTTTCTTTGCCGGTGGAAATGGAAGGATTGGAAAATTGATTTTATAATAAACTGCTTACTTGATATTGTCAATTATCGCCTGTATGGAAGGTCTTTTCTTATAATCGGTTTCAAAATATCTCCAGATCACATCCCGTTGTTTATCGATGATATAAACTGCCGGTACAGGCAGGTTGGTTCCGTTCTCACCATTTAGTTTCGTAAAATCCAAACCAGCATTACGATAACGTGTCACCGTATTCTCGGGTACTTCAAAAGCCACATTATAGGCTTTCATAATTTTCATATCCTTATCATGAAGGATAGAAAACTCTGCACCTGTTTTTTTAACGGTACTGTCAATATTTGAATTTATCTCCGGAGTTACGGCAATAACCGTTGCTCCTTTATCAGTTATCAGTTGCAATGAGTCTTCCAGTCGCTTCAATGCTTTATTACAGTAAGGACACCAATAACCGCGGTAAAAGACCAATACGACAGGCCCTTTCTTTGCGAGGTCCTTTAGTTTTATTTCATTGCCGTTCTGATCAAAGCCGGTGAAATCAGGAGCTTTTGCACCCGGAAACAATCCTTCAGGACTTTGCTGGGCAATCAAAAATGTAACAAGGAAAACAAAAATGCCGGTTGAAATTATTCTTTTCATGGTTGTATTTCTGCTTACAAAAATATTTATTGTTTATTTCTGTAATGTAATTCATCTGATAGCTTAACAAAATATTATTTTCCCCTATTTTTACAACTTTCTAATTATCTTATAAAAACATCCATTTATGGCAAGCGGACACAGCGAAAAATTCTTTACAAAACTCCTGATCGGTTTTGCATTTATTATTGGTGCTACTTTTTTAATCTTCTTTTATTTCGTGAACGTATATAAACCGCTGAAAAGTGAGGATTGGTACTTCTGGGGGCTTGGTACTGCTATATTATTCAATACTGGCCTGTATTTCATGATATCTGCAGCAGTTCACAAAACGAAAAATGATATGATCCGCAGGCAGCAATCAAGGGAAATGCAAAAATCCAGGCCGGCCGATCATTAGATCAATTAAAATTTCTTGGTAAACATAAAGAACACTGCCAGCAACAGGAATACAAAGCTCACCAGGTATTTCCAATGAAATGGCTCTTTCAGGTAGAATACAGCAAATATTGCGAATACAACCAATGTAATTACTTCTTGTGTGATCTTTAACTGGAAACCTGTCATTCCTTTTTCAAAACCGATGCGGTTAGCCGGCACCATCAGGATATACTCAAATAGAGCTATGCCCCAGCTTATCAGTATTGCTTTCGATAACGACCAGCCTTGTTGTTTTAAATGATAATACCAGGCAAAGGTCATAAAGATGTTGGATGCGATTAATAGCAGAATTGTTCTGGCTGCGATCATAATTTAGTTTTATAAGTTATATCGGCCCAAATTTTTAGGGGCTTAACATTTTACTAAAATAAAAAAGTCCGGTGAATACCAGACTTCAATAATTTACTCTTCAGTTAATATTTATAATGAATACATCTGCCCGTCACGGTAAACAAATCCATGCACACTGCCATCTGCATTTGTATACTGTCCTACCACATCTCCCCTGTTATTAATTCCATAAGCCCTGCTTTCTGTTCCTCCATTTGTGCCCAAATCATACATCACACCATCTTTATATAAAAATGCATGTGCCTGACCGGTAGCTATTCTTGCAAATCCAACCACTTCTCCTTTATCATTTATACCGAATGCTACACTGGCAGCGCCACCTAATGTTCCCAAATCATACATTACACCTTCTTTATACAAGAATGCCCGTATTGCACCATTGGATAAAAGGGAACGTCCTGCAATTTCGCCATAATTATTTATGGCATTGGCATTTGAAGCTATACCGCCCAATGTTCCGAGGTCCTGCATTACTCCGTCTTTGTATAAAAATGCCCTTTGTTGATTAAGTGCATTATCTGCAACACCAACGATATGACCAAAATCATTTATAGAAGCAGCAGATGCTTTTGTCCCACCCAATGTGCCGAGATCAATAGGATCTCCTTCAAGAGAAAAAACAGTGGCACGCATTGTAGTAGGTGTAACAAAATTTCCATTCAACGATTCGCCAACCATCACTCCTGAATTATTAATATCATATACTTCACCGAATTGCTGGCCCGGTAGTGGACTTAACTCATAAGCCTGCCCATGTCTCCATAGCATTGGTAAAATACCAGTACCGCTGATCTTTGATCCGGCAATATCACCGGGCTCGTTGATAGAAAATTTAATTTCAGGAAGACCATTAGGCTTTACTTCGTCAGTAGAATACCAGAGATCGTTGTTCTTTAAATTAAAAGCTTTGATCTTTCCATCAGGATCAGTTGCTGAACCAGCGATAGCACCGGAATTGTTGATACTAAATGCCCGTGACGGTCCTGATTCAAGAGATGTTGATTGTAATTCAGAGGATGGTGCTGCTTTGGCCTTTTCCTGGTAAAAGGGTTTTTCAATGGATTTCTTACAGGAAACTATGAGCAATACAATTGAGCTCATAAGCAATAGCTGGGATAATTTTTGTTTCATAAATAATTTTTTAAAAAATGAAGAAATTAATTACATGATTAGCCGGTATTGGTTGATTGGTTTTTGACAGTGGCTATTCATCACAAAAATGATAACATCAGTATCCGAAGTCAATAACCAAAAAACGTTATTTCTACCGCCGACGGGTACAGGAATACCATATTCACGTTATTGAAAACAGGGAAATATTCAGATACCTTTAGGATATGAAGAGGCCAGCTTACTTTTTTGTTATGCTTGTTAGTTGTATTTGTTCAGCTCAATCTTTTCCCGTTAAGAATGTAAATGATGGTTATGTGGTAACAATGCTGGATGGCACCAGGGAATTCAGTAACAACTTAAGAGAGATTTTAATTGACAACAATGGTCTTTGCTGGTTTCAAAACAATTCACATATCTCTTCGTTTGATGGAGTAAGCTGGAAACCATATACATTCAAAACTCCTGATAGCAAAAGCATTTCTCTCCGTGTTAATGAAATTGAGCTTTCAGACGATGGCGTTGTCTGGCTGGGAACATCAGATGGTTTTTTTGTTTTTGATAAGCAATCAGAAAGTTTTATTCCTCTAAAACAAAAGTTTCCACAACTAACCGGAATGCCGTACTCAGCTAATTGTGCTTATAAAGGAGATAACCATTTTCTTTTTGTTTCAATCCTGGAAAAAGGGTTTTATATTTTGAATTGGAAGACAGCAGCGCTGAAACACATTCGTATTGATAGCACTAATGAAACAGAGGTAGCAACTGATGGTGATGAACTAGATGTAACAAGGGATAAAGAAGGAAATTACTGGGGACTTACTACTGATAAAAAAGGGATATGGCATTATAACATATCCACCGGTGAAATAAGCCGTTCATGGAAAGATGAACTTCCATTTTTCCCTGCAAAAAGATTTAGAGGACGTAATATAACAGGCATAACGTACTCTGAAAAAGATAATACTATCTGGCTTTCCTCCGGGCCTTCCGGAATATTGGAGAACATATCTTTAGCTACAGGCCGAAATATATTCTTCACATTTACCGGGGATCTGCTGGTAAAGGCCGATACAAACACAACAAAAAGATATAGTATTCAAACTGTAAAAAATGACAGAGATAAAAACAGTTGGGTGATTGTCGGAGAAAAATATCTTGTAAAGTTAAATAACGATATCCATCTGTTTGAATACCTTGTCAATGATCCGGAGCTTTTACCGCTCGGTAAATTGAATTCTTTTTATATAGAAACCGGTGCAATCAAAAACAGAAAACAAAACGATAATCTTATCTGGCTATCCGGGGATAACGGTTTATCAGTAATAAAAAAAAGAAACCCGCTGGTACGGCAGATCCCGATTGATACCCTGTCAACCGGGATAGAAGCTCCCGATTATGAAAACATAAAATCGAGAAAAACGATATTCTTCGAAAAAGGTAAGAACAATAATTATTTCCTGCTTCAGAAAAATGCAGGCAGGCCTAAACTGATCTGCTTTGATAACAATTTGCATATAATAAAAACATTGTTTAATGATCAGTGGAAAAAATATCCCGCCTATTTTAATACAGTTTTTAATCCCGATACTTTTTATATCGCATTCCTGACAGACAAAATGGAACCACTCAATTTCAGGACAGGCGTAGTAAGGGATTTTAAAGTTGATCTGAAAACATTAAGAACAGAAGAGATCAAACCTGATTTTTCAAAACGGGTATTGTATTATGGAGCCCCGGATGCAGACAACAAGTACTGGCTATTTTCCAATGGCTATTTGTATTCCTATGAACCGGGGAAAAACAGCCTGGATTCACTATACATATGTAAGCCGGATGAAAAGGGAGAGTATAAAATAGAACTTATTAAAGGATATGATTACCCGACTGTCTTGCATAAAAACAGCTCAACTTTCTGGATTGATTTTATTCACACACGGGAATTATATAAAATCAACCTCAAGGCGAAAAAGGTTGAAAAGATTTTTAAAAGTTGCTGGGAACGGGAGGGATGTGAAATTCCAGGTGGTGTTTTTGATATCTATAATTTTGATTCAAGCCGGATCTATCTTCAGCAATCTTTTTCTGTATTACTGGTAAATCCATTTACTGATTCTATTACACGGTATGTTGATTTGTTTAATAACAAACTCCCGACAGATTTCCAGATGGGCTCAGGCATATATAATAACTGGATATGTCATGTTACTCCTGATGAAATTAACCTGTTGAATACAATTTCGGGGAAACATAAAAAGCTTTCATTAAATGAGGATTTCAAATGGAAACTTTCTCAATTTAATTCCAGGCCGTTGTTTAATGATAAAGGCGAAATAATACTCATGTCTTCATTAAATAAAGGCTTTGTTGTTTTCAATCTTGATTCCATTAATAATCCTGAAAAACCAGGTAATGTGAATTTCTCATTTGTAAAATTGGATGACAGTTACCTTTCACTCGATTCATTAACACAAACCCGGGCATTATCGTTAAAGTATAATAAATACAGAAGCCTTCACTTCAGGTTTTCAGATCTTTCAATCTTTAACCAGGATAAGGTTAACTATGAATATACTCTCTACAATGGAGGTGATACTGTTTGGAGCAAAATAGAAGGCGAACCGGAACTCACATTTACACGGATATCTCCAGGTAAATACCAGTTACTCGTAAGAGCAGGAAATGGTTACGGTGATTATTCAACTGCTATTACCGTTTTCAATATTTCTATTATTCCTCCGTTTACTCAAACAATATGGTTTATACTTTTATTGCTGATAGCAGGTGCAGCAATTCTGTACGGAATATACCGGTACCGGATCAAACAGGTGAATCGCTTACAAACCATAAGAAATAATATCGCAAGTGACTTACATGATGATATCGGATCAACGCTTAATAGCATTTCGATTTACAGTGAAGTAGCAAAACAACAAGCAGGAAAAGATATACCGGCATTAGACCTGATTGGTTTGAATTCACGGAAAATCGTTGAAAGCATGAGTGATATAGTTTGGGCCATCAATCCCGAAAACGATTCCTTTGAAAAAATTATTATCCGGATGCGTTCATTTGCTTACCAGTTATTAAAAGCAAAAAAGATTGAGTTCACTTTTGATGCTGATGAAAAATTGAACTCCATTGCGCTGCCGATGCAGGTACGCAAAAATTTTTACCTTGTATTTAAAGAAGCGATCACTAACCTCGTTAAATATTCCGGTGCCACAAGAGTCTCCATTTTATTAACCGAAAAAAATAAAACTATCTTTCTACAGATCCGGGATAACGGATCAGGCATTAAGATAAGCCCCGAGACACAAGGAAATGGTCTGCTTAACATGAAACGGCGGGCAGAAGAAATAAGCGCCAGTTTAAATATTGAAACAGCAACAGGGCTTGGAACTGGAGTTGAACTTGAATTAAAACTATAAAGCAACCGGGATGAGCATAAACAATCATGAATAAAAACTACTGAAATGATCAAGGTTGTAATTTTTGAAGATAATCGAAGCTTGCGTGAAGGTCTGAATGCCATGATTGGAGGTACACCGGGCTTTTTGTGTGCCGGCGCATTTCCCAATTGCAATAATCTTTTAAAGAATATTGCGGAGACAAAACCAGATGTAGTGCTGATGGATATTGAAATGCCGGGAATGAATGGTATTGAAGCAGTATCGCTGATCAAAGAGGATTATCCCAATATAAAAATTCTGATGGAAACAATTTTTGATGATGATGAAAAAATATTCAGTTCAATCTGTGCCGGGGCTGAAGGTTATATATTAAAACATACTTCGCCTGCAGAGATCATGGAGGCCATCAAAGAAATTTATGAAGGTGGCAGCCCAATGACCCCTTCTATTGCCAACCGTGTTTTAAAAATGATAAAAGAAAAACCCGCATTCGGCGATAAAGAATCATTCGATCTTTCACCCCGTGAAAAAGAAATTCTTTCCTGCCTTGTAAAAGGTATGAGTTATAAAATGGTTGCTGACACCTGTTTCATCAGCATAGAAACTGTCAATGTTCATATAAAGAACATTTATAAAAAACTGCATGTACATTCCAAATCCGAAGCTGTTGCAAAAGCGATAAGAGGAAGAATTGTGTAAAAAAAGTCCCGCTAAAGCGGGACTCAAATATTTACTTATAACCTAAAACTTATTACTTAAAACTAATTCTCCAGGTTCCTAAAATCCACCGGCACCAACTTACTAACTCCCGGCTCCTGCATAGTTACACCATAAATAACATCAACCGTACTCATTGTCATTTTATTGTGGGTTACAATGATGAACTGTGAGTTATCACTGAACTGGCGGATCATATTGGTAAACTTGCTCACATTCGCATCATCCAACGGGGCATCAACCTCATCGAGTATACAGAATGGGGCAGGTTTAATTAAGTAGATCGCAAACAACAATGCTGTCGCTGTCAATGTTCTTTCACCACCGCTCAGCTGGGTAAGTGATGTTGGACGTTTGCCTTTAGGTTTTGCAATTACATCAATTCCTGTTTCAGCGAGGTTATCAGGATTTTCCAAAACAAGATCACACTGGTCATCTGATGTAAACAGGGTTTGGAAAACCTTATGGAAATGTTCTCTTACAGTATTAAATGTATCTAAGAATTTCTGGTTAGCCGTTAATTCTACTTCTTCTATCGTTTTTAATAAACTATCCTTAGCAGTCACCAAATCGCTCTTTTGTTCCGTGATGAAATCATAACGCTTCTTCATTTCAGTGAATGCTTCAATTGCCGTAGGATTCACTTCACCAAGATTCTCCAAACGTTTTTTCATCTTGTCACTTTTCTCCTGCAACTCTTCCGCCGGTGTATCTCCTGTTCTTGGTTCATCAATAATATCTTCAATATTGATGCGGAACTCTACATGCATTCGTTCCTTCATTCCTGCCAATTGTAGTTTCAGTTCATTCAGTCTATCTTTTATTTCGCCGAGCAAATGCTCCATCATTTCTTTTTCCTTCAGCTTATGGCGCAGTTCGCTTTCTTTTTCATTCAGTGCATTACGGAAATTATAATAAGCCTGGTCTGCTTCATTTAGTTTCTTTTCTTCATCTTCCTTGCTATGCATCAGTTGGAATAACTGATCTTCTATTTCTTTCAACTCAGCTTCAGATTGCTCAAGGCTTTGTATTGTTTCATTCAGTGAACCCGTATTGATCTCGATCTGTTGGTTAAGATCATTCAACTGGTTATTCTTAAACTCCAGTTCCTGCTTCAGCGAACTGATCTTACTTTGCTGGCGGGTAACAGAAAGATTGAATTCATTATAAGCAGTATTCGCAGTATTATAATCCGCTTCAGCGGCTTTAAATGTTTCATCTGCGTCACTCAGCCTCACTCCTACTACTTCTAATTGTTGCAAATAATCGGTAAGAGATTTTCTTACACCTTCTACCGAACTATTCGTTTGCTGCATCTGCAGGTTCAGTTCTTCCAAACGATGCTGGCTATTATTCTGCATCGAATGAAGATTCTCCAGTTTATTATGCAGGGCAAATACCTGGTTAGTGAGTTGTGAAATTTCAACATCCGTCTCACGGATAGCTGACTCACGCAGATCTTCATTGAAAGCGATCACTTCATTATGCCTCGCCTGGATATCTGCACGCAGCACTTCTACAACTGCTTCCTGCTTTCTTATTTCTTCATTCAGTTTTTCAAGGTTCTTTACACGGCCGATCTTATTTCCTTCAAACAAACCAACACTGCCACCTGTTAAAGAATATTTCCCTTTTACATAACGGCCATTCTTTTCAATTACTACAAAACCATTGCTGTTCTGTAACACTTCTTCATTATCGGCAATAAATACATTACCCAATAAATGTTCTGCTAATCCCTTATATTTTTCATCTACTTCAACAACCGATAATGCAGGAATACCACCTTCCAATTGGTGTTCATTCGTGTTATTCGTTTCAAATTTGTCTAACAAAAAGAAATTCGCTTTTCCTTTTTTATGCTCTTCTAATAAACCGACTGCATACAAACCTGCGTGCAGGTTATCGGCAATATAATAATTCAGGTAAGGCTCCAGCACATTCTCTAATGCTGTACGATATTCTTCTTTTACATAAAGAATATCAGAAAGTATCGGTGAATTATCTGTCCACAGGGGATTGTTATGTAAAAATTTTACGCTGTCTGGATAGCCTTCCATTGAATCGATCATACTCTTCAACAGATCATACTCATTCTTTTTAGCATCCAGCTTGCGGCTTTCTTCTGCCAGTTTATTGCGCAACACATCCAACACTGATTGTGTTTGTAAGATCTGGTCTTTAGTGTTTTCATTATGCTGTTGCAATTGCTCCAGGTCCACTTTCTTTATGCCCAGTTCTTTTTCTTTCAGTATTCTTTCCTGGTCTACATGATGACGGTGTTCTTCCCTATGTTTTCTTTCTTCTTCTATCTGTCCTATTAAACGCTGAAGATTATTTACAGAACTATCTGCAACAGCAACTTTCTTCTCTGCATCAAACTGGCTACGCTGAATTTGCTGCTGCTCATTACGAACCTGTTCAACAGCTTTTCTTTTTTCATCCAGTACATTTCTTTTTTCATCAGCAGCTGTACGTAATTGTCCCAGTTCTTCCTGCAATTGCATAAAGCGTTTCTCTTCTTCCTGCAACTGTGTAGTGGTAAATTGAATTCCTTCCTCTACTCCTTTTTGCTGGCCGCCTGCTTTAGTCAAAAATTCACGCAGGCTATTTTCTTTTTCTTTTAAGTGTGATATACGTTGTGCAGAAAGATTCTTTTCATTTTCTTTTGAACGTACCGATTGCAACATTTCATTAAACACATGTTGCATCTGCTGCAATTCTTTTTCTTTTTCGATCAGCGATAAACGTTCTGCTTCGAGTCTTGCTTCTTCACTTTTTATTTCTGTTTCAGCTTTCAGTCTTTTATCGGTTTCTTCATCATGCTGCAGGTTTAGTTCTTTGTAAGAAATATTAAAACCTTCAAGCGCAGCTTTAGCCAGCTCAATACTCACTTCACGATACTCTTTTTTGATCTCGTGGTATTTCTCAGCCTTCTTAGCCTGGCTCTCCAGACTTTTCAGTTGGTTATTGATCTCAAAAAGCAGATCCTCGATTCTCGCAAGGTCCTGCTCGGTAGCTTCCAATTTAGCCTTGGCCTCTTTCTTTCTTGTTTTATAAATGGAAATACCGGCAGCCTGCTCCAGCATCCGGCGGCGGCTATTGTCCTTGTCCTTGATCAGGTCATCCACCATGCCCAGCTCGATGATCGCATAGCTGTCGGTGCTGATACCCGTATCCATAAACAGGTTCTGGATATCCTTCAGGCGGCACTGCACATCATTCAGGCGGTACTCACTCTCGCCGCTTTTATAAAATTTACGGGTGATGGTAACGGTATTGAACTCTGTCGGCAACAGGTTCTTGGTATTCTCGAAAGTTAGGTTTACCTCGGCAAGGCCGCTTGCACTGCGGGTTTTGGAGCCATTGAAAACCAGCGCCTCAAGGTTTTCGCTACGCAGGTGGCTGATCTTTTGCTCACCAATTACCCAGCGGATGCTGTCCACAATATTGCTTTTGCCACAGCCATTGGGGCCGATAATGCCCGTTATGCCTTCGTCAAATCTTACAACGGTTTTATCGGCGAAGCTTTTAAAGCCTTTGATTTCAAGGGATTTTAATCTCACTTTTAATGGGTTTAATGCGGCGAATATAGGAGGAAAACAGCGGAATTAGAGTTTTGGAATTGTTAGAGTTATACACAGATGTGCGGGTAGAATTGGGGATTGGGATATTGGATATTTTGGGTTCTTAGCTGTATTGCTACTATTAGGCTTTCGTTGCGTCGCACTCTTGTACGTTCGGGAATTCTATTCGTCAACAATGAGACATTGAATAAAACATAGTTCTTTCACCCTGAGTTTGTCGAAGGGTTGCACAGCATTTGTACAAAAACTCATCAGGGCTTCGACAAGCTCAGCCTGACACTCCGCTATTACATCAAACTTTCTTAACACTTCATCTCGATTATGGTCCGAAAATAAAAGTCACGAACTTCTGCGAACTGAAACTGGTGATACTACTAAAGGAGTATTTATCTAAACCACTCTTTGAATGATATATTTTTTGCTAATTTCCATATGAAATAGCTCATCACCACATTCAGTTGTCATACCAAATAATTAAAACAGCCTGACATGTATAAATTTCTTTCACAAATAGAATTTAGTAATTCAAAACTATCACTGATACATGGTGATCTGACTAAAATTCCTCCAACCGATAAGGCAGATATAGTAGTTGTTTCCGCATTCCCAAACAACTACGAGCCATATCTTAATACATTGGTAGGTAACTTTTATAGTAAAGGACTTGATGTTGGTTTACTTGCAAAAAACAAAGCACAAGACCTCCGTAGCTCACTAGGGTGCTGGCTATCACAACCACTAACAGCAGAGCAGCAGGCTTATTTTAATTTCAAACGAATCCTTTGTTTTGAGCCCAAAACCCAATCACATAATCCCTGGGAAGTAGTGAGCAGCTTGTTTCGTTGTATTAACAATTTTGCCTTTGATGAAGAGATCAATCGTGTTGCAATGCCTTTGCTGGCAACAGGTAATCAAAGTGCGCCGTTTGAGGAAATGTTTCCTTCTATCCTAGAATCTGCTTTTTTCTGGTTAGAACAGGGCCTGCCTGTTGAATCAATTGACATTGTTGTATACAACGATCATGATGCCGAAAGATCGTTACAGATATTTGAGTCATTTAAAGAAAATAAAAATGACCTCATCGATTATAATGATAAAGATCTCATCATGCCTGCACCTGAAGAAGCTGGTTATGATGGAGGCGGTGACGGAGCAAGTGAAGATGCTGGTGGCAGCGGTGTTGGGAATGGTGGAGGGGGAAGAACATTCATAGAACCCCGAACTGGCTATGATTTTTTTATCAGCTATGCACACAAGCAAAAACAGGAAGTGGATGAGTTTGTTGAAACGATGAAGCAACAAAACCCGCTGCTGAATATTTTTTATGATAAGGATAGTATACCGGTTGGCGGGCAATGGTTGAAAATGATTTCGGATGCAATCGGGCAATCAGAAAAATTTGTAGCTATTCTCAGCCCTGACTATTCTCAATCACCGGTTTGCTGGGATGAATTTCAATGTGCCAAGCTATTGGAGTATAACACAAAAAAATCCAATATTCAGACAGTGTATTTTATGAAAGATACTGCTCTGCCATTGATAATGGGAATCTATAGTTATGTTGATTGTACAGAGAAGGATATTGAAGCATTAAAGAAGGCAGCCAAAAAATTAATTACATAATCCATCCTTCTTAAGTTAATTCTATTCGGGTCTCAAACAATTTTTAAGGCTAAGTATATCCAGTGGCTAAATTTTTTAATCCTGTTTATTGATATCCTGCTGTATGTCCTCACGCAACGGAACAAACTAATGCATGGAGGCATCGTCAACACGATGCGGGCATCAAGTATAAGAAAATGAACATTGCCTCGAAATAACTACTCTGTCATAATACAATTTCGTACTTTCATAATATGGAAGAAATACAACCAAAAAGAAAAAGCCCGTTTAAAAAATTTTTAGGGTGGCTATTAGGAATTGTTATCGTATCGCTGATAATTCTTATTTGGTGGAAATATTACTTTGTCTTTGGCGAAGGTGTGAAATCCGGAGAACTGAATTATTTAGTAAAGAAGGGATATATTTTTAAAACTTTTGAAGGCAAACTGATTCAATCAGGATTTCGTACAACTACCCCAGGAGGCATACAATCTTACGAATTTGAATTTTCAGTTACTGACGATAGTATTGCAACGACCTTAATGAACAATAGTGGGGAACATTTTGACCTGCATTATAAAGAATATAATGGAGCTCTTCCCTGGAGGGGTTATAGTCATTTTGTTGTCGATAAGATCATTTCAATACAGCGGCCTGCTAAATAAATAATGAAGCTTATTTGCTGACGAATCTCTGTTACAATTATAATTTACTCAGCCTCGGTTAGTATCCGCAAAAAACCCCATTGCGTGTCGTTACTTATCGGAACTTGCAAAACAATCCACATTATTTTTTTGATGTTTATCCCCTAGCTTAAATATGTTTCAACTTCTCTTTGCTAACTATCACAAACTGTGGCATTAAAACAGAGTTAAAACAAGGGCATCATTGTTGGTTTACCTACTGCATGAATAATCAAAATTGTTTAACTTATTAAAACAGAATTTTATGAAAAAGATCTTTTGTGCAGCAATAATGGGGATGGCTGTATTTACATTAAGTGCACAACAGCCGGTGGTGTATACAACTACATCAACCACGACTGTTGATTATACAAACCAGGTTCCGGTTGTAATACGGACAAATTTCCAAACTGCTAATCCAACAGTGACAGAAGTAAGATGGATGCCGCTGAGTGCTGATTGGTGGTATGCATCGTATGCAACTGATAATAACAGGATGACCCGTGTTTATTATAATACACAACCCTGGTATATGGAACCCGGTCGTGATAATAGTTTTAAAGTAGCATTACCTGTACTAAATACTTATGTACCGGAAGATGTAATTGCAGCAGCGATCAGAACATATGGCAACGAACTTGCTGGTATTACTGCCAGGAAACTGGATGCAAATGGTATGACATCCTATTTTGTAACGCTCATTAAAAATGGTGTTTCTGAAATAGTAGAAATGAATACCGATAAGACAGCGATGAAGTAATAATTATTAATTAAAATAAAAAACCCGGTTTAGGCCGGGCTTTTTTATTTTATTCAGTGATTTTATTAAACAACCATTGTTTAATCAGTATTCTCTGGCACAGTTTTTTAATCAATTCTAGTGTTCAACCCTATTATTAATCATTAAAACAAAAATTATGGACTCACTAAGAATAAAAGGTCATTGGGATGAGTTGAAAGGAAAATTGAAAGAGAAATATGCTAATTTAACCGATGATGATCTTAAATATGAAGAAGGAAAGGACGATCAATTTTGGGGTAGAGTAGAGCAAAAAACAGGTAAGGCAAAGGATGAAATTGAAAAATGGTTTAGAGAGCTTAAGCCAGGAAAATAATATCACATCAAAAATCATATATTTCTTTTTCGAAAAATTTATTACGTAACCAGAAATGGTTACGTAATTTTTTTGCTCATCAGGTTGATGCCAGCAGGCAGGCCGCCTGTTTCTGATCATCAAATTCTCATCAACTAAAGAAGAGAAGCAGTTTAAGCAGTAAGAAGGTATACTTACTCAACTCCTACTTTTATCTCGCTGCCCCTCACCTATTTTCATTTTGTAAATCAAAATTTCAACTGATTGATCAAACTATTGTTGATCACAGTTGAACCAGTTTAACTAACCATAACTATAAAAATTAAATTATGAAAAGCAACAATGGTGAAAACAATCCACGCCGGGATTTCCTGGGAAAAATTGCAGGTGGTGCTGCCGCTTTGGGTCTGTCAACTATTATTAATCCTGTAAGCGGGTTTGCAGATAATAGCTTTAATATGGATACCGGCAACCCCGATGAATGGTTTAAACAATTGAAAGGAAAACACAGGATTGTGTTTGATGTTCCGGAACCAAACGGAATATTCCCTTTTGCGTGGCCCAGAATATTTTTAGTTACAAATGCTGCTACAGGTACAAATGAGAAGGATTGCAATGTAGTTGTTGTACTCCGTCATACAGCAATTGGTTATGCAATGGAAGACCGTTTATGGCCTAAATATAATTTTGGAGAAGTGTTTAAAGCTGAGGATCCTAAAACACAAAAACCATCAACCAGGAATCCGTTTTGGAAACCTAAACAGGGCGATTATAATATTCCCGGTGTGGGTATGGTGCCAATCGGCATAAATGAGTTACAGGAAAGTGGTGTTCTGTTTTGTGTATGCGATATGGCATTAACGGTTTACAGCGGTGTTGTGGCAAAATCATTAAACATGGATGCTGCGGAAGTAAAAAAAGATTGGATGAGTGGTCTGTTGCCCGGAATTAAAGTGATGCCTGCAGGCATATGGGCAATTAACCGTGCACAGGAGCATGGATGCTCTTACTGTTTTGCAGGTTAAATTATACAGGCAGTTTTTAAAAGCAAATCTGTTGGAGCTCCCAGTGCTATAAAATAAAGTGGGCAGACCAAATATCATTTAGCCTGCCCACTTCAAAAATTCATTGATCAACGGTTATCTTTTATAACTGTTGTTCTTGATTCAGTATTGCTGGTAGAGCTTCCTTTTAGCAGCGCTACGAGTATGATGAGAAATACTGCTCCGCCTACTACCCATACCCATGGCTGTGTATACCATACTGTTTCAGTAGTAGTACTAGTAGTTTTTGTAGTTGTTGTTGAAGAGGCATCATCTTGTGCCCAAACTGATATTTGCATGCAGCTAAATAAAAGCAACAGGCAAAAACGATAAATCTGATTAACTCTGATCTTTTTCATACAAACTATTTTTATGTAAAAAAATGTTACCAAAGAGAAATAAATAATCAGGCCAACTTTTATTTGCCTGTTTTTTATATCAATTTAGATGTAGCTGGGGAATAGTTTCTACAATTTTAAAAAAATGATGTTGTAAATTTTGTTCAACATGATTGATCCGACCACAACAACTGGTATCGGTTATTAAAAATATCTTCTTCGCACCGATTAGTATCTGCAAAAACAAATGCCCTGTTGAGTGTCTCCGCGCAGCCCAAACCTGTGAATTATATAAACTTTTAAAAGAGTTTTATAACTATTCCGTTTATAACAAATCCTAATTTTATTTATGCTGTGCTTTAACTATCAATGCTCAGATGATCATTCTATGCAATTTTAAACACTGCAGACATTAGATATCATTAACCGGTTCAAAAAAACACGACAGCCAACGCTGCCAGGACAATTAATTATGCGTCAAGTAAAACTAAAACCATCCTGGATTGAAGTGATGCATTACCTGGCGCAAAAAATTGACAGTATTATTGATGAATTTCTGAAAAAGATTGATACCAACTGGCAGCCCGCCGATTTTTTACCTGTAAGCACAAACGAAAATTTTACCAAAGAGATAAAAGAACTACAGGCAGAATGTAAAGAACTGCCGTATGATTATATGGCTGTTCTTGTTGGCGATACTATTACCGAAGAAGCCCTGCCTACTTATGAAAGCTGGTTGATGGATATAGATGGTATAACAAAAGAAGAGCCGCAAGGATGGAGTAAATGGATACGGATGTGGTCTGCGGAAGAGAACAGGCATGGCGACCTGCTGAATAAATTTTTGTATCTCTCTGGTCGTGTGAATATGCAACAGATGGAAATAAGCACCCAGTATTTAATAGCAGATGGCATGGAAAGCGGCGCTGCAAGGGATCCGTACAAAAATTTTGTATACACTTCTTTCCAGGAGCTGGCCACAAATATTTCTCACCGGCGCACAGCTACGCTAGCCAAAAAACATGGCAGCAACCAACTTTCACAAATATGCGGTGTTATTGCTGCTGATGAGGCACGCCATGCCAAAGCCTATAAAAGTTTTGTAACAAAAATATTTGAGGTTGATGCCAGCGAAATGATGCTGGCTTTTGAAGACATGATGCGAAAACGTATAGTAATGCCTGCCCATTTTCTACGCCAGGCCGGCGAAACAATCGGTAAAACTTTTACCCACTTCAGCGATGCGGCACAACGCCTCGGTGTGTACACTAGCCTGGATTATACGCACATCTTAGAATCACTGATAAAAGAATGGGATATAGCGAACATCAGCAGTCTTACAGGAACAGCCGAAAAAGCCCGTGATTATTTAATGACTCTTCCCGAACGTTTCAAAAAAATTTCTGAACGTGGTTTAAAAGCACCAGTCGAATTCCAATTTAGCTGGATCAGATCTTGATGGGCCAGACTTTTTACTACTTGAAACACTTCACTCCAACCTGCATTTTGCCTATCCGGATAATTAATTTAATTTTAGTAACACCAACTACTGAACAATGCTTAAACTCGCTTTGCTCCTCCTTTCTGTGGTTTGCTTTTATGGATTGAATGCACAAACAAACTCATCAAAAATTTTTGCAGCCGTAAAAAATAATGATCTGAAAGAAATCAAATCATTACTCGACCAGGGAGCCGACCCAAATAGTGTTGATGAAGATGGCGACAACTTGCTCATGATCGCAACATTTTATTCTTCTGTTGAGTGCATGCAATTGCTGATTGAAAAAGGGGCTAATGTAAATACAAAGAATAAGATTGATGAAACACCACTGATGTGGTCATTGCATGATCTTGCAAAAGCAAAATTGTTGATTCAAAATGGAGCTGATATAAATGCAAAAGCAAAATCAGGCAATACTCCCCTGCTTATTGCTGCTGTTGCCCATGGCAAATATGAAACGATAAAAATGCTGCTGGATAAAGGAGCAGATGCATCAGTTCTCAATAACAAAAAAGAAAACGCATTGATGAGGGCTTCCTTGTTTGGTGATACAGAAACTATATCCTTATTGCTTAGTAAAAAAAATGATGTTAATGCTTTTTCGCTTGATTCATCAACAGCATTAATGAATGCCGTATTAAACTTTAATAAACCGGTCATTGTTCAATTATTAGATAAAGGCGCCGATCCGGATAGGATTTGTTTTTTTGGGCTTACACCATTAGCTGCGGCTGTAATTTTTACAGATGCAGAATCTGTTAAAGCAATATTGAAAAAGACGAAAAAAATTAATTCTGCTGATTATGGAGGAACAACCATATTGATGTACGCTGGTTATAATGAATATGACAATGTTGAAATGGTGCAAGCCTTGTTGGATAACGGTGCAGATGTCAGCATGAAATCAAAAGATGGATCAACTGCTCTTTCATGGGCCTCAAAAAAAGGAAATACTGCAACTGTGGAATTATTGAAAAAAGCCGGGGCGAAATAATTCTTATAAAAAACTTGTTATGAAAAAATGGTTTATTCTTTTAGGAGTTGTTGCTGTGATAACAGCGTTTACAACTGTGACAAATAAACACGAAAACAATCCTGAAGAAATCAAAGAGGCTGTGAATAAAAGTTTGCCGCTGTTGCAAAATACAAGTCATTTGTTTTTAGAGAATGCAGGCGGATGCCAGTCCTGCCATCACCAGGATCTGACAGCAGTAAGTTTATCAATGGCAAAAGAAAAAGGATTTAAAGTAAATGATACAATTCTTACCGAAATATTCGATACCATTCAACAGATAATACGTCATGAAAAAGCTGTTTTAATGCAGAATGATGACCCCGTAGCAATTGTTATGTCAAATGGTTACAGGCTATGGGCATTATGGGCTAACCAATATAAATCAACTAAAGTGGTTGAAATGATGGTAAAGAATTTAATGCAACGTCAAACAGGAGAAGGCAGTTGGGTAAGTCCTAATCCCCGGCCGCCGTTAGAGTATTATTCTTTGTCTGCAACAGCCTTGATGGTTGCAGCAATTCAATACTATGCACCGGCTTCAATGAAACAGGAAGCAATACAACGAATTGAAAAAGCCCGTACCTGGATGATGCATAAAGTGCCGGAAACAAATGAAGAAAGAATATTTCAATTACTTGGACTTAAATGGATCAATGGGGATAAAAATTTTATTCAGCAGCAGGCACAAAAATTATTGGCTACGCAACGTGAAGATGGAGGTTGGTCGCAGTTAACTAATCTTGAAACGGATGCTTATGCAACCGGGCAGGCATTATATGCATTGCATGAAACCGGGCAATTAAAAACGGATGATCCTGCATATCAAAAAGGAATTTCTTTTTTACTGAAAACACAATATGAAGATGGTTCCTGGAAAGTAAAATCCCGTTCTATTCCTTTTGTACCTTTTGTGTTCAGTGGATTTCCGCACGATAAAGATCAATTCATATCTGCAGCGGGAACCAATTGGGCTTCAATGGCATTGATTCCCGCAGTAAAATAGTAACACGTTGAAATACACACAGTATTAATAACAGAATATTATTCCGGCCTGTCGTATATACCGTTATTTCTGTTCACAGAAATATTTTACCTTTAAATGCCCAATTCCCTTTCCCATTTATCTAAGTTTTCAAAACTAACCAGTAATACTGCACAGACTTTTCATATTGATAATTACTTTGAATGCTTTTAGTATAACCACTAAAGCACAACCCGGCGTTTGCCCTCCCAATCTTGATTTTGAGTTTGGAGATTTTACTAACTGGGTTTGCCGTACCGGAAATGTGATTCTTAGTAACGGGGTTAACAAAGTAGTGTGGACCGGTACAGGACAGGTAAATGACAGGCATACTATTATCCCAGCTGGATCAGGAAATGACGTTTATGGTGGCTTCCCACAGTCCTGTCCAAACGGCAGCGGATTCAGTGTACGATTAGGTAGTTCCCAGGCCAACGCAGAAGCCGAGGGTATTTCATATACCTATGTTATTCCCGCAAATGCACCTGTATTTTCTATTTTTTTCCAGTATGCAGTGGTACTTCAAAATCCTAATCATACAATTGAAGAACAGCCACGTTTCAGAGCAAAAATAACTGACCTCACGACAGGTGCACAACTGCCTTGTGTTACATTTGATTTTATCGCTTCATCATCCTTGCCAGGCTTTCGAACTTCACCAATTAATCCAAGTGTATTGTATAAAGACTGGACACCTGTTACACTTAACCTTACGGGACTTGCAGGAAGAACTATTGAAATTGAATTTATAACAAGTGACTGTACACCCCGTGCCCATTTTGGATATGCTTATATAGATGTTAATTCAAATTGCAGTGGTGCTATCCAGGGTACTACTATTTGTGTTGGTGAGAATCGCACCATACTAACGGCCCCTTTTGGTTTTCAGTCATATGAATGGTATGCTGATAATACATTTACACAACTGCTCTCCAATACACAGCTATTAACACTGTCACCGCCGCCATCAGTAGGTACTGTGTTTCCTGTAATCGTCATTCCTTATCCCGGTTTCGGGTGCAGGGATACCTTATATGCAACGATGACAATCTCACAGACTTTTTCAGATGCAGGTATTGATGCCACTGCATGTAACTATCGACAGGTGCAGGTAGGAAGTCCGCCAACTCCGGATTTCATATATGCATGGACGCCGGCCAACCAGGTAAGTGACCCCACGATATCAAACCCAATGGGATGGGGTATTACAAACACACCAACAGAATTCGTTTTAAAAACAACAAACCCATGGACAGGCTGTTCCGGCTATGATACTGTAATTATTTTTCCGAAGACAGTGGATACTTCAATACGATTAACGGGAAAAAATCAATATTGTGTGGGTGATCCATTGGCGGGCAGTTTAACAGCAAGCAATTCATCTGTTTCCACTCAATGGTATTTTAATAATAGTCCTATTAACGGCGCTATATCCAGCAGCTATCAACCCACAATAACGGGCAGTTACTGGGCACAGGTAAATGAGAATGGTTGTATAGATTCAACAAGGAGTATACCTATACAGATTCATGCAATACCGCAAGCACTTTTTTCACCGTTGCTGGATACAGGATGTGTAACAAATAATGCTTTTGCTTTTACCAATGCATCGTCAGTGAGTGACGCGGCACCGATGAACTATACCTGGAAATTCAGCGATGGCAATTCTTTACAAACACAGAATGCAATAAAAACTTTTTCAAATGTTGGTCAATACACTATTGAGCTGGTAACAAGTACAAACTTTGGTTGCAAAGACAGCATCACAGGAATCGCCAGGGTTTTTATAAATGGTGTCCCAGGTTTTTCATGGGACTCTATTTGTGTTGGCCGCCCTGTTCTATTCAGGAACCTGAGCAATCAAAACGGAATACCGCAGGCAGATTATAACTGGAGTTTTAATAATGGAGGGCCTGTTTCTTCTTTGAAAGATCCATTGCCACTTACTTATACCAACCCCGGCAGAATTGATGTTACTCTTCAAATGACGATGTTGGGTTGTGAAGACGATCCCCAGTCAGTTACTAAATCAGTGCTTGTAAATAAACAAGCCGCTGGAATTCGTTATCCCGATATTGTTGTATTAACGGGAAACACTAAAGCGATCAGTGCCCGGGATACAATTGGAAATACTTATAACTGGCGTCCACGGGCACAACTAACCAATTATGCAAGTGCCCATACTCAATTTACCGGAACCGGTGATGTTCAATATACCATTGAAATTACTGACAAACATACTTGCGTTACAACAGATACAGTAAAAATAGTGGTAGTAAAAAAAATAGGGATCTATATGCCTACTGCTTTTACACCCAATAGGGATGGTCTTAATGATCTTTTGATCCCTTATCTCGTTGGGATGAAATCGCTGAATAAATTTTCTATCTATAATCGTTGGGGAAATCCTGTATTTACTACTTCAACAATGGGTCAAGGATGGGATGGAAAATATAAAGGAGCTGACCAGCCAATAGGTGTATATGTCTGGATGATCGAATACACAACTTTCGATAATATCACAAAAGCTGAAAAGGGAATTGTTACCATTGTCAGGTAATAAAGAAAATTACATTTCGTTTTTCCTGAATCGTTTCCTGATCATTTCTAATTCATCATTTTTTAATGAAGTAGTTTTCTTCAACACTTCAACAAAATAGTTTACCTCTTCTTCGTTAGCCGGGCAGCCGGTATTGTTTCCTTCTGTATCTATACTGGCGCCTGCAGGTCTTATTTTAGCATCTGCCAGCAGGTTGCCTTTATTATCAAATATCAACCAGAAGGGCAAACCCATTCCTTCGCCCCTGTATTTTGTTTTAAACTCTTGTCCACCGGGTGTCTCCAGGTTTTTTTTGTCTTTGCTCTCATCCACTACCATATGACGGACTACAAAATTATCATTGAAGAATTTTTTACAAGAAGCATCACTCATCGAGGTATCCATTTTTCTACACCAGCCGCACCAGGACGCATGAAATATCACGAATACTTTTTTGTTTTCTTTTTTAGCTATTGCATAAGCTTCTTTCATTATTGCATCGGCAGAAGCAGGTGGTTCCTGGGCTATAATTGAAGTAAAACTGAAAATCAACAGTAAGGCTATACTTATTTTATTCATATCAACTTATTTAACCTGAAAATTAAACAATGAATCTGAATCCGAAAGTTAAAATATCCTTTTCAGTACTTTTACCGTCAACCTGAAAAATTATAGAAGCAAATGCAAAAGAATTATATCACAGATCAGAAATATGAAAAAGAAGATTATACAGAAAAGCAAATTGAAAAAGCAGATTATGAGGGTTGCTATTTTCTGAATTGTAATTTCTCCGGCATCGATCTGTCGGACATTAATTTTACCGATTGTGAGTTTATTGACTGTAATCTTAGTTCAGCAAAAGTCATTCAAACCACATTTGGCGATGTTCTGTTCAAAGATTGTAAAATGCTTGGTCTTCACTTTGAAAACTGCAATGAATTTATTTTTTCTGCAAGGTTTGATAACTGCATACTCAATTTCTGTTCTTTCTATAAACGCAAAATGAAAAAGACAAGTTTCAGAGGATGTAGTTTACAGGAAGCTGATTTTACTGAAACCGATCTAACTGAATCCAATTTTGATAAATGCGATCTGAAGGACACAAAATTTGAGAACACAATACTGGAAAAAGCCGATCTCCGAACTGCATTTAATTATTCCATCGATCCTGAACTCAACAAAATAAAGAAAGGGAAATTTTCATTTCCCTCTGTTGCAGGCTTACTGCTTAAATATGATATTATTATTTCTGGCGATTAGTTCTGCACCAATTTGATCTTTTTTGTCGTTGTCACATCCGTTTCTACAGGTATGTTTGTGCCCATCACTTCAATATTGCTGGTGCCTTTTGTTTTTGTATTTGACTGGATGATGAGCCCGGTCTTTAAATCAAGTAAGAATTCTTTTGTCACATTACTCGTTCCGCTCATATTCAATTCCATGCCCATTTGCTCCATTACTCCGGTTTGCTGCTGAATTCCTTCAAACATAATAGTAGCATTATTATTCAGCACACTCAGCACTTTATAAGTTCCTTTAATTGTTGTTTTCATTTTGTCGACATCAGTAGTCGTGGAATCATACCAACTGTATCCGTTTGTTAATTGCTTCCCTATAAATATTTCATCGATAAGTTCAACTTTTCCAGAAGGCGCCGGCGCACCGGGTATCGGCATTTCAGGCTTTGCTTCAGCGACCACATCTTTATTAAGCACTTTGCCATTATCATCATATAATACCTGGTAAGGTTTTCCTACTTTCTTACCAAAGGCTTCGGCTAATTCACCTTTGCTTTCTTTATTATCGCTGTCATAGCTCATGTCCTGACCCATTCCCGAGAGGTTAAACTTTATCCGTTTGAGGACTGCACTCAGTTCGTTATTATTTGTTGTAACGGATTTCACATCAAAAAGCTCGGTGTTTTCATTATCCATGCCTGTCTCAATTGTCTGGCCCATTGCATTGGCGGATGAAGACATCTTCATTGTAGTAATCACTTCATATTTTGCACCGGCACCAAGTGACAGTTTTACTGACTGTGAAAAAGCTGTTGACCCTAAAAAAAGAAATGTAGCAAAAGCTAAAATTTTCGAATTCATGTTTTATTATTTTATTCTGTAAATGTAACTGCTTCCCGGCTTTTTTTCTTAATCTGTTCACCGGGATAACAAATTATTAATTAAAAATGTTCAGATATCTCTATTTTATACCTGCCCGTTTCTTAAGCTCTTCCACAGGCATTACCGTCATTCTTCCCATTGCCTTCCCATTCCTGTACGTAATTACCTTCAGTGTGGTTGCATCCTTAGGCACTGTTATGGTTTGTGTAAACTTCGGATAGTAATTATCGGGAAATGAATTGTCAAAACTGTAATGAATATCCAACCCGGTTATCTCAGTACTTATGTCCAGCAGCAATTCATTAGCTGCGCCTTTTTTGGATTTAAAAATAGGATCATAAACAGCAGGCGAATACTTCTTATCGGCGGCTTCAAATCGTGTAAAATGATTTTCCACTTTTGTTGCAAAATTATTCCAGTTCTTTTTTGATTTTGGACTCCAAACTGATTCGGCAATTGCTAATGCCCGGGGCCAAACCATGTATTGTAAATGGCGGTAATTATAAACCTGCTCTGTCCAAAGATTCGCTTGTCCACCTTTTATGAACTTTGCATCAACACCATCAGGTACCGGTTCAAATTCATATGCTTTATTTAAACGCAGAGATGCATATACCGGCGGCTCCATCACTGCATCACTTTGCATATAATCGATATAGCAGTAAGCGGTCGGGCTCATCACAACTTCATGTCCCTGCTTTGCAGCCTCTATGCCACCCTTCAATCCACGCCAGCTCATTACTGCCGCATTAGGCGCCAGGCCTCCATCCAGTATTTCATCCCAACCGATCAGTTTCTTTCCTTTTGAGTTAATTATTTTTTCTACACGTTTTACAAAATAGCTTTGTACTTCATTAAGGTTTTTTAGATTTTCTTTCTTCATCAGTTGTTTAATGTCTTCACTTTTCTCCCAAAAATTTCTTGCTGTTTCATCACCACCCATATGAATGTATTCAAAAGGAAACAACTCTGCTACTTCACTAAACACTTTGTCAAGAAACACATAAACATTTTCTTTTGCAGGACACAATGAATTATCAAGTAACCCATAAAAATGACCACCCGGTGGCCACTCCATTAATTTTTCACCAGAGTTTACTTTATAAGTTCCTGCAGGGGGAGCGGTACTTGTCAGTTCCGGATAAGAAGCAATCGCCGCCATACTATGACCGGGCACATCAACTTCTGGCAAAATATTTACAAACCTTTCTTTAGCATATTGTACCACTTCCTTTATATCATTCTGAGTGTAAAAACCGCCATAGTTTCTCGGTTCGTCGGGTGCAGGGGGTGAAAAGGTTCCGAATTTTCCTGTACGCTGTACATTCCAGGCACCAACAGAAGTGAGTTTAGGCAACGATTTTATTTCGATCCGCCATCCCTGGTCATCCGTAAGATGCCAGTGTAAAAGATTGTATTTATATTTCACCATATCATCAATGAACCGCTTCACTTCATCTTTAGTAAAAAAATGACGGGATACATCAAACATTAATCCTCTCCATCCGAATCTTGGGTAATCTTTTATTTTTACACAAGGCGCTGTCCAGTTAATATTTTTTACTGGCTTACTACTTTCAATTTCTTTTGGTAGTAACTGGATAAAACTTTGCATACCATAAAACAGGCCAGCTGCTTTATTCGCTGTGATCAATACATTTTTTTCATTTACTTCCAACACATAGCCTTCGTTGCCGAGCTCGTTATCGGGTTGCTTATTCAGGCTTAGCCTGATTGCACTTGTTTCTCCTTGTCTTCCGGCTGATGTCTCGAATCCTGTTGCTCTTGTTAGTGCTGCTCTTAAATATTCAGATACACGTTTCGAGTCGGCATCACTCCCCTCAATAGTAATAGAATATAAATCCTTTAATGTAAATACACCGGGTTTTTCGTTTATCATCACCGGCTCAGGAATGATGTTTATTTTACTTGTTTGCGCATTTGCATTGAAACATATGATTGAGATAAGAAAAACTAAACTCGTCTTTTTAAGCATTGTATTGTCTTTAAAAAAAATTGTTAAAAAATAATGAGCAAAGAAATATGATTTTCTATTTTACTTTCCTGAACTCTACCCTTCTTGCTCTTGATATATTTACAAAGAAACGAGTGATCTCCTTCTTTTTATTTCTTTCAAATGAAATTTCAAGTCCGGGAGCATAGAACCCATCCTTATATACAGAGGTCAATTCTTCCTCTTCTGTTGTTCTTGGATACATTACCAGTTTCCCATTCTTTATGACAGCATACATATAGGATTCGGTTGCATCAGAGAAATAAGTGCCAACATATTCACTTAATGATTTTTCGTCAGTGACCGCTGCTTTGGCCGGTTCATATAAAATTGTATCTCCTGCGGCTGAAATAAAAGTTACCTGCTTAGTATTACCTGTTGGAAATTTTAGTTGTGCCCGGCCAACCAGTAGTGTGTTTTCATTTAAAGCAGGAAGCGGTCCACCATTCGGTATAAAGTATAATCCATTATCTTTTTCATACAACAAAAAACCAGCACCTGTTTTTTTATTACTGTAGCTCCCTTTATATGATATAAACTTTTTCCAACTAATAGTTGAATCTGGTTTCAAATTATTTGGTTGTTCAGCCGGCGAAGCAGTTTTTATAAATAGATTCCGGACTAAAACAGCCGGATTACCAAATGCCCCATCAGAAGTATTGGTAAGACATGCGAAGGACAAACCGAGTTCAGGAAAATATTCCAGTTGTGAACGATAGCTTGCCGTGGCCCCGGTATGACTGATGGTTTTATATCCGTTCACGATCTCTATAACCAATCCCGCTGCATAATTATTTTTCTTACCATTGTTCAATGGCATTGTTTCAGTTTGCTTTGCTAATAAAGACGGACCGCCTAATTTCCCTGACAGGTAATAATCATTCCATTTCAAAAGATCCTCAACTGTAGTAAGCAATGCGCCGTGGCCATAAGTATTTTCATTCGGCATTTCTGTTCTGTATCCATCCGGTGTTTTTGCGTAAGCAATTGCACGACCGGGAACGATGCGTTCATAATCATCCCGCCATTCTGTGTTTTTCATTCCTGCTGGCTCGAATAAATATTTTTTTGTGAATGCTGCATGGCTCATGCCACTTACCCGCTGAACAATTATTGAAAGGGCCGTATAATTGGAGTTACTATAAATATACTCGTCGCCGGGAATATTATTCAGTGTTGGTTGATTGCACATGATATGATAAGCATCATCATTATTATATGCACGGGTGCCTCGTGGCCAACCACTAAGTGATATCACACTACCCCAATCCTTTAATCCGCTGGTATGATGAAGTAAATGATAAATGTAAATAATATGGCCATAATCTTTTAACTCAGGTAAATATTTCCGGATATCATCATTTACAGAAAGTTTTCCTTGTTGCACTAATATTAAAATAGCGGCGGCCGTAAATTGTTTTGAAACAGAACCGGCTTCAATTTTTGAGTTAATAGTCAGCGGAACATTGTGTTCCATATCCGCCAATCCTTTTGCTGAATTATAAATGATAACTCCATTGCGGCTAATAGCCACCTGTGCACCGGGCCCGGTGTCTTTATACCGGTCCATGATTTTTTCAACCTGGTTAACTGTATCCTGCCAGCTTTGTGCATTGGAAATAAATGCTGGCAGCAACAATGTAAAGAGTATTACTTTTCTCATGACGTGAAGGTAACCAATAGCTTATTCAAGTAAAATATTTTTGTAAATATGATATAGCTAAATAAAGTATAAGAGGAAATTATATCTGGTCATTCTTAAATATATTTACTGCATCAATTAATTTTTATGAAAAAACTTGTTTTCCTGCCGCTACTCCTTCTTTTCTTTACTTCTCCTGCGCAAACTGTAGAAGATATTATTGCAAAATTTACTGCAGCAATGGGTGGTATAGAAAAATTCAGGGATGTAAAAACCGTGACTATGAAAGGTAAGATCAAACAACAGGGAATGCTACTCCCCCTCAACATAAGAATTATAAATGGTAAAGCGGTAAGAACAGATGTAGATGTGCAGGGTGTAAAAATTATTGAAGCCTATAAAAATGGGAAAGGATGGAAAATAAATCCGTTGTCCGGAAACACCGGTATAATAGAACCTACTGCCGCAGAATTAAATAGTTTTAAAAGCCAAACACAGATATCAGGCAAGCTGATGGATTACAAAGCCAGGGGAAATAAAGTGGAGTTGGCGGGAACAGAAACAGTTGAAGGAATCAAAACTCATAAGATCAAACTCACTGCCGGAGTAGATAGTTCTGTTGTCTTTTATTATATCATGGATGCAAACTCACTTATCCTGAAAACAACAGAGAAAAGAAAGATCGGGGGCCAGGAATTAGAGATAGAAATTTTTCTTTCAGATTTCCGCGAAGTTGGAGGAATGAAATTTGCATTCTCACAAATACAAAAAGCAGGCGGGCAGATTTTTATGGAACTGGTTATGGATTCAATTGAAATTGACAAAGTGATTGATGAAAAGATCTTTGACAGGCCCGGCAATTAAAAAACTTACAACAGTGGCTTCATTTTCTGCTATTATAAAAATCATTGGTGTCAATCCTTATGTATTACTTCCGCAAAATGTATTAAAAGTAATTTTTAAACAGGCCGGTAAAGACAAAAGCCCCATTCCTGTAAAAGGAAAAATAAATGGTCATCCCTATCAACAAAACCTGGTAAGATACAACGGCAAGTGGCGGCTTTATCTGAATACTCCCATGCGCAAAGCTGCAGGAATTGATGTTGGTGATACAGGAAATTTTGAAATTGAATATGACCCGCTGCCCCGAGCTATAACAATACATCCAAAACTAGAAACTGCTTTATTAAAAAACAAGAAAATAAAAACCGTTTTTGATTCACTCACTCCTTCGCGGCAAAAAGAGATTATCCGTTATATTAATTTTCTAAAAACAGAAGAATCGGTAGATAGAAATATCACCAAGGTCATAGGCTTTCTTTCCGGCAACGATCGGTTTGTCGGCAGAGATAAACCATAACTTGTTTTTAACGCGGCTATCCTGGTTTTCAGTAACCACATTTACCTTATCTTCGGCGAGCTATTTTACAAAACCGAGAGTTGTTTATGAAATCAGTTATTATCCCTGTAGATTTTTCCGACACATCATTAAATGCAGCCCGTTATGTAGCATTGATGCTTGCTGACCATGCTGATGCGAAAGTTGTATTGTATCACAATTATGACCATGATTCAGACCGGGATATTGCAATCAGCTATCTCGAAAGCCTGAAAGCTGAATTGGTGAAAAAAGGTGACGCAAAAGTGGAATACGAATTGGAAAAAGGTGGCAACCTTGTTGAAAATATCGACAGGTTGGCGCATACCATGCGTTTTACATTAATCGCTATGGGTATTACGGGTCGTTCTACCATTGGTCAGACACTAATCGGCAGCAACACTCTAAAATTGGTAGATAACACCATCTATCCCGTTTTGATCATTCCGCCAAATGCAAAATTCGAAGGATTAAAAAATGTTGCATTTGCTTCAGACTTTGAAGATGTAACGGCTTCCACCCCGGAAATATTTCTTTCATCGGTATTGGAAATATTTAATCCCAAACTGCATATTGTAAATGTGAACTCCGAACATTATGTTGCTCTTACTGATCATTATCAACAGGGAAAAGCAAAGCTGAAGGAGATGTTCGCTAAATACGATACAGAGTTTTATTTTATCGGAATGAGTGATTTCTTTGAAGCTATTGATAATTTTACAAAAGACTATAATATCGATATAATGATAACGGTTCCCCGCCATCATTCTAATGCAAAAAAATTGTTTAATAGCAGCCATACGAAACGTTTGGCCTATCACAGTCATATCCCGATACTCGCTGCTCACCAATAGGTTAACAAGCTTTTCTTGTTAAATAATAATTACATTTTATTGGCTTGATTGCTCAGGTTTTAATGGCTACCTTTGAGGCCTCGATATGTTTCTTGCCAGGAATTTAATAAAGCCGGTTTTTTCATTTGCAGAGCAATCATTGCCTGCCAATTTTTACATCCCTGATTAAGTTTCCGGCAACTTTTATTTACTTCCCTTTTTATTCCATTAATTGTTTGACCTGAATTTGCTTATCGCTATATGAAAAATATTAAACTGATCGAAGTCCCATCTGAAATTGGAGCCGGAACCAGGGGCGCCAGTCTTGGTATAGACGCTATAAAAATAGCTGCACTGGATTTTATGAGTAATTTCTTTATTCATTTTCCATCCGAAAAAATTCCTACAGAAAATAAATTACTCTACGAACCAATTGAATCGCCGTATGCCAAGCGGGTAAAAGGAATTATAACGATGTATGAACGGGTAAGTAAATCCGTGAGTGAAACATTGAAAAATAATTTTTTCCCGGTTGTTATCAGCGGTGATCATAGTATTGCAGGAGCTACATTAGCGGGCATAAAAATCGCCAAACCAAAAAGTAAATTAGGCGTGATATGGATAGATGCGCATGCTGATATGCATACTCCTTATACTACTCCGTCGGGTAATATGCACGGCATGAGTCTTGCAGCAGCTATCGATGAAGATAATGAAGACTGTGCTGTACATGATGTAGACGAAGTGACCGTAAAGCAATGGAATCAGGTGAAACGAATGGGAAAAATTCATCCTAAAGTGAAGCCGGAAGATGTAGTGATCATTTCATTACGGGATTATGAAAAAGAAGAAAGATACCTGATCGAAAAACACGGCATTAAAGTTATTACTACAAAAGAAGTAAGAACAAAAGGCCCTGAGAACATTGTAAGGGCAGTAACCCGCTATCTCGGTGATTGTACAGATATTTATATTTCCTTTGATGTTGATAGCCTTGATTCATCTATTTCAAAAGGAACGGGTACACCCGTCGGTATGGGTCTGCGTGAAAGAGAAGCTGAAGATCTAATAAGTAAGTTTATGCAGAACCGGAAAGTTTGCTGTTTTGAGATAACTGAAGTAAACCCAACACTTGACAAAGAAAACCTGATGGCAGAAATTGCATTTAATATTCTGCAGCGAAGTGTGAATGTATTAATGATGAACTAAAACGGATCAGACCGATGAAAAGACTGACTTTATTCTTATTAACCTTACTCATTTCGGGCCTTGCATTTTCTCAAGAGAAATCTTACAAAGATTCCTTACAAGATTTCATTACTGACTATGTAAAAACGCATGGTGTGGTTAAAGGTGATGACAAAAAAAGCCTGCAGTTTTATCCGATCAATGAAAAATTTCGTTTTAATTGCCGGTTTGAAAAAATAGACAACAGCCCGTGGTTTATGATGGAGACAAGCGGCCTGGTTAAAAAATCTCATAGAATTTATGGGAAAGTATATTTCACACTAAACGATACAGTTGTTACACTTTGCGTTTATCAATCGCAGGATCTAATGAAGGTGAACCAGCTTAAAGATTATCTTTTTATTCCATTTATGGATGCCACCACTGGCGAAGAAACTTATGAAAGCGGACGTTATTTTGATTTTTCAATTAACGATATTAAAGAAAATATGCTTCTAGTTGATTTTAATAAAGCATATAACCCTTACTGTGCATATACCGCTGGATATAATTGTCCGGTTCCTCCAAAAGAAAACAGGATCAATGTAGCGATACTGGCAGGAGAAAAAAAGTTTCTGAAATCAGCGCATTGATTCAAACTGATCTTTGATCTGTTTTGTACTTTGCGGTTTCCCACCAAGATTTATTAAAAACCGGGGTAAGTTTTCGTTTCTGATCTACTCAAAAGTTTTTCTCAACCCTTCGCTGAAAGGAGTTGGCTTATACTCTAAATCTCTTTTAGCTTTGTCGATATTAAAGCCTGTTGTTAATGGTCGTATTGCAAGTTGAGGCATATCTGCAGCAATCACTTTTTTCAGCAATGATTTATCAAGATTTAAAAATGAGGCGGCTTCCATGGCCATTTGATAAGGCGTCAACACCTCTTCGCCGGAGATATGGTAAATGCCGGTTGCTTTATTATCTATGATCTTCGCAACAGCAGCAGCAAGGTCTTCAACATAAGTAGGTGTTCTTACCTGGTCATTAAAAATATTGTACCCCTCTCCTTTCTCCAATTTGTTTTTTACAACTGTTAAAATATTGTCACGGCCTGCCTGTGGTTTTCCATATACCAATACTGTTCTTACAATGCTCCAATCATATTCATAATCCATCACTGCATCCTCAGCTTCCATTTTTGTGCGGCCATAATAATTCACAGGTTGTCTTTCATCATCTTCTTTATATATTCCTGTATCTCCGGAAAAAACAAAGTCTGTTGAAATGAAAATGAAAAAACTTTTATACTCAGCTGCATTCATCATCAGGTGAACTGTTCCTTCCACATTCACCATATAAGCCAGCACCTGGTCTTTCTCACACTCATCAGGCTTACTAATGGCGCCGGAGTGAATGACTACATCAGGCTTGTACTTGTTAAACACTGAGTCAATAGAATAAGGATTGGTGAAATCCATTTCTTCGTAAACAAAATTCGGTTGATTGGAAAAAGGAAGACGGCATGCTCCTTTTCCAGTGGTAATAACTGTATGGTTTTGTTCAAGCAGCTTTTTTGCAAAATAATATCCTGCAAAACCATTCGCACCTGTTACTAATATCTTCATGCAACAAATATAAAGCTATCATCATTCTATCGCTTCGGGTGTTTTACTCACCATCCATGTAGCAAATACCTCTGAAACTTTCCATGTGTTCCCTGCATATTTCGAAGGACTGACCTTTACATATTTTAAAAACTTCTCAACATCTTTTTTTGTAATTGCCTGCATTGCATCAAATACTTTCTTACCATCATAAATTCCTCCATTTACTACCTGGTTCGGTATGCTACCCTGTTTTAGCATTGCCTTAGCTGTGTAACGTATATCAGCAGCCATTGAATCAAGAAAAGCTTGTTCAGTTGCCGGTCCAAAAGAAAATATTTCAGTTGAATTATAAAATGGCTCATCATATACGTTTGTTAAACTAATGCCATTCCGTGCAAGATTAAAAAGCAAACCAGTATATGCTTTAGGTATTTTACATTTTGTGATCAGTAAATCGCCTTGTTGTGGCCCACGATCTTTAGTTCGCTTGATCGTAAAATAATGCCACTCTCCTTTTATTAAATAACAACGACCGTAGCCGATCATTGCAGTATCGTAATCTTTTCCAGGTTCAAAGCGGTATTTCAATACTCCCATTTGCTTTTCACTGATTCGTAGCGGCCAGGAATCGGGTATTGCTACCTGCACAACAGTTGTTGAATCATCCAGCTTTACCATGTAGTCACTAATACGGAATGTAAAAATCGCATCCATCGAATCTTTCTGAGTATTGCCAGCTATAGATAAAAGAAGAAACAGTAATGAATAAAAGATACGTCTCATAGTGTTTGTTTAGCTTGACGAATATAATACTCTGGTTAATACTTCTCTCCGTTGGTTTGTATGTTAAGGAAATAAAAAATGTCCCGCCAGAGGCAGGACATTTACTATGTTGTGAAATCAGAATGCCTTTTTCTCTATTGGTTTGGCTACTCCATCAAACTTGGGTTTCACTTTCATATTGTAAAAAATGAAAGAATAAATATCCGCGGTTGTTTCTAAATTCTTTTTAAGGTTGCTGGCGCCATGACCTGAGTTTACGTCAATACGTATCATCACCGGGTTCTGGCCTTTATACTTTTCCTGCAAAGTAGCAGCATATTTAAATGAATGTGCAGGAACCACACGATCATCATGATCTGCCGTTGTAATTAAAGTAGACGGATAGTTCGGGCCTGCTTTAATATTATGAATAGGTGAATAAGCATACAGCGTTTTAAAATCTTCTTCATTATCGCTACTTCCATACTCAGCTATCCAGTTCCAGCCAATTGTGAACTTATGAAAACGCAGCATATCCATTACACCTACCTGTGGTATTGCTACTTTAAACAGATCAGGACGCTGATTGATTACTGCACCTACTAAAGTTCCTCCGTTTGAGCCACCCTGAACACTGAGATAATCTTTAGAAGTATATTTTTTATCGATCAGGAATTCACCTGCTGCAATAAAATCATCAAACACATTTTGTTTTTTATCCCGCATTCCTGCCTGGTGCCATTTTTCACCGTACTCACTTCCACCACGTAAGTTCGCAATACAAAACACACCGCCTTGTTCAAGCCATGCAATTCTTGTTGGTGAAAAAGAAGGTGTGCTGCTGATATTAAATCCGCCATAACCATAAAGTATGGTTGGATTCTTCCCGTTCATTTGAGTACCTTTTTTATAAACAATAAACATGGGAATTTTTGTACCATCCTTACTTGGATAAAAAACCTGCTCCAACTTATAATCCTCAGGATTGAATTTTACTTCCGGTTTTCTGAATACAGTACTAACACCGCTTGCAATATCATACTTGTAAATAGTCGGAGGAAATGTGATAGATGTAAATGTGTAAAAAACAAACTTATCATCATAATTGCCACCAAAGCCACCAGCCGATCCTAATGCAGGAAGTTTTACTTCTTTTTCAAGCTTACCAGTTTTGCTGTACACATATACTCGGCTTGTTACATCCTTCAGGTAAGTCACAAATAATTTTCCGCCAGCAGAAGAAACAGAAACAAGGTTCTCTTCTTTTTCTGGAATAACAGTCTTCCAGTTGGCGGGGCTAGGATTTTTTGGATCAACAGAGATCAATCTCCTGTTTTTAGCTCCATCATTTGTCGTCATTAAAAATCGTCCGTTTACTTCATCTACTAAGCCATAATTAAAATCAGAAGGTTCTTTAATGATCGGCTTAAAAGTTTTATCGTCACTCTTGCTATCATAATACCATAATGCACTTCCATCTTTGCCTTTACCACGATCACTGATGTTCAAAAAAACATAGCGTTCATCTTCACTTGTGAACACACCATGAAAGCGTTGCGGATTAGCAGGATCTTCATATACTAATTTATCTTCTGCCTGTGATGTACCTACTTTGTGATAATACACCTGGTGATTTTCATTTTTCGTTGACAACTCTTTCCCTTTTTCTGGTGTAGGATAGCGGCTGTAAAAAAAACCATCGCCCTGCCAACTGACACCTGATACTTTTACCCAAGCCAATGAATCGGGCAAATAACTTTTAGTGGTCATGTCCATTACAAATAAAGTTCTCCAGTCACTTCCTCCTGCTGATTTGCCAACCACAGCATACTTTCCATTTTTTGAAAGAGAAAAAGCAGCAAGACTTGTGGTACCATCTGCAGAAAACTTATTCGGATCCATCAGCAATTCAGGTTTTCCGTTCAAACCTTTCTGACGATATAAAACACTTTGGTTTTGCAAACCACTATTTTTGGAAAAATAGAAATACTCATTATTGCGTGATGGTGATGAATATTTGGGATAATCATTTATTTCTTCCAGCCGCTTCAACCACTGCTCACGGTATGGGATCTGGTTTAGGTAATCAAATGTTACCTTGTTTTGAGCAGTCACCCATTCCTTGGTTTCCTGGCTACGATCATCTTCCAGCCAGCGATAAGGATCAGCCACGAGCATACCATGATAGTTAGTGACAGTATCAACTTTTTTTGTTTCTGGATAAGTGTACTGTGCATGCAGTGTTAATGATGCAAGTAAAAACGATAAAACAAACGTTTGCAGTTTCATATTTATTCCGATTTTGTTAACGATTAAAGGTAAAGATTCTGAAATTGATTAACTCAATGGGTGTAAAGTCTTATTTTTGGAAGCATTTTTTAAATGATGAACGGGAAAATAGATCGGATCTTAAAAATTGGACGATCAGCGGAATGGCAGGATTGATTTAAAAAATATAAGAATGGCGACAACTACAAGAAAAGTTACAAAGATCGGCGTAATGACTTCCGGCGGTGATTCACCTGGTATGAATGCGGCCATCAGGGCTGTGGTTAGAACAGGTTTGTATCATGGTCTTGAAATTTATGGCATCGTTAGAGGTTACCAGGGAATGATCGATGATGATATTTTCCAGATGGATACTAGATCAGTAGCCAATATTATTCAGCGTGGAGGCACTATTTTAAAAACTGCCCGCTGCAAAGAATTTTTTGAACCCGCTGGCCGAAAAAAAGCATATGATAATCTGAAAAGAAGAGGCATCGATGGTTTGGTCATTATCGGTGGTGACGGAAGTTTCCGTGGTGCAGTACAATTCAGTTCAGAATTTGATATACCTGTGATCGGATTAGCAGGTACTATTGATAAAGATATCGCCGGTACAGATTTTACTATTGGTTTTGATACAGCCGTAAACACTGCTGTTGAAGCTATTGATAAGATCAGGGATACAATGGATGCACATGATCGTATCTTTATTATTGAAGTGATGGGTCGTGATGCGGGTTATATTGCCTTGCATAGCGGTATTGCTACCGGCGCAGAAAATATCCTGATACCTGAAAGAAAAACGGATATCAATGATATCATCTTATCATTAAAAGAAAAGGAAAGAAGGAAAAAATTAGTGAACCTGATCGTTGTAGCAGAGGGTGATGAATTTGGCGGAGCTGTAGAAGTAGAAAAAATTTTAAAAGAAGAATTGCCAAAAGCTGAGATCAGGGTTTGTATTCTCGGACATATACAGCGAGGTGGTTCACCGACATGTATCGATAGGTTGATCGCCAGCCGCATGGGTTTTCATGCAGTAGAATGCCTGCTAGAAGGGAAGCATAATGTATTTGTTGGCATATTAAATAATAAGATGCATTATATACCACTTGAAACCGCAGTAAAAAATAAAGGAAAGATCAGTGATGAATGGATGAGAATTGTAAAAATATTAGCCAGTTAAAAGGAATAAGCAAAACGTATGAGCAAACACGCAGAAAAATACTTCCATAAGCAAATGGATAAAGAAGCAGGATATACACACAATACACATCGTACAAAAATTGTTGCTACTGTAGGGCCTGCATGTGACACGTATGAAAAATTACTTGAGTTGGTAAGAGCCGGCGTAAATGTATTTCGCCTTAATTTTTCACATGGCTCGCATGAGGATAAAGCAAAGATCATCGAGTTTATTCGCCAGATCAATATATCAGAACCGTTTAATATTGCCATACTTGGGGATTTGCAGGGACCTAAACTGCGTGTAGGTGAAATTGAAAACGGAAGTATCGAAATAAAAGAAGGAGATATTCTCACTTTTACCAATGAAAAATTAGTGGGTAATCACGAACGTATTTATGTTTCTTACCCCAACCTGCATGATGATGTATCTGTCGGTAACATCATTATGATAGATGATGGAAAGCTCGAAGTAAAAGTAAAACAGATACTCAAAAATAATGATGTGCAGGTACAGGTTCTTTTGGGTGGAACGCTTTCATCTAAAAAAGGGATTAACCTGCCTGATACAAAAATTTCATTGCCGGCACTTACGGATAAAGACCTGGAAGACCTTGAATTTGTAATTGAACAAAAATTAGATTGGGTGGCTTTGTCTTTTGTAAGAAGTGTAAAAGATATCATTATCCTTCGCAATAAACTGGATGAAAAGAAAAGTAAGACCAAGATCATTGCAAAAATTGAAAAGCCCGAAGCTCTGACGAATATCCGTGATATTATTCTTGAATCAGATGGTATCATGGTTGCCCGTGGAGACCTAGGTGTTGAACTTCCTGTAGAGCAGGTTCCGCTGATCCAGAAACAACTTATACGTAAATGCCTGCATCGTGCCAAACCTGTAATAGTTGCTACACAGATGATGGAAAGTATGATCGACAGGGTGAAACCTAACCGGAGTGAAATTACCGATGTGGCAAACGCTGTATTGGAAGGTGCTGATGCAGTTATGCTAAGTGGAGAAACTGCAACTGGTAAACATCCAACGCTGGTGGTTGAAACGATGTGTAAGATCATTATGGAAGTAGAACGTACAGATTATAATTATAACCTGGATGAACATTTACAACCTCAACCTCACTCCCCTTCTTTTTTGAGTGATGCTATTTGTATTAATGCATGCAGACTAGCGAGAGATACAAACTGTAATGCATTGGTTGGAATGACGCAAACGGGATATACTGGTTTTATGCTAAGCAGCTTCAGACCGCAATCACCGCTTTATATTTTTACTAAAGAAAGAACAGTGGTAAACCAACTGAGTCTTAGCTGGGGTGTTCGTGCATTTTATTATGATGAAGAAGATAGCCTTGATGATATTATTCACGACCAGATCGAGATCCTTAAGCAAAGGAAATTTATAAAAACCGGAGATATAGTAGTGAATACCGGCAGTACACCAGTAGACCAGCACCTGCCGACCAATATATTAAAGATCACTAAGATTGAAGGATAAGTACTGTAAATACTAATGCGGCCATAAGCATAGAACAATAGCCGCAATGATCTGACCAATGGTGTGGTATCCCCCGTCAATAAAACTGAGAATGGTTGGTTTGCTTTGATACAAATAGGAAATGCTGATCCCTGTAGCAGCAAAACAGACTCCTGTTGTAAGGCCAAGTTTTACTCCAGACATCCATCTTGACAACCCTAAACGGTAAACTAAAATTGCTAACCCGATACAGACTAAAAATTCCAGGATAAAAGTAAATGCCATAATGCCTCCGACGCCTTTTTTTGCATCGGGGTTATTCATATCAACACCGGTACTTTTTATCCATGTGTTTGCAAATAATAATTTGGAATACCATAAAGCGCCTAACATAAAATAAGCAACGGCTGCAACAAGGATGGCCAGCCAGTTGAGTTGGGAAAGAAAGGAAGTGTCCATTATCAGAGCGTTTTGGTCCTGTAAAAGGTAAAACTTATTTCCGGATTTTAAAAGATATAATTCTTTTTAATCCATTGTAAGTAAAAATCCCCTCAGCAAAAAACTGAAGGGATTCCAAAAATCTTATTTGATAAAGCTATAGCTTTTTGATCTTAATATTTCTGAACCATACATTATTTCCATGATCCTGTAACCCGAGTTTTCCTTTTTTAACCGTACCAAAATCAGGATGAGCTTTAAATTTACTGCCAGCAATCATTTTTTTCCAGTTATCATCCCACATAGTAGTAGAAACAACGTTTTCTCCGTTGAGCCAAAAATCCAGTTTGCCATTCAACGATTTTATTTCAACATGGTTCCATTCCAGAGCCGGTTTCACTGTTACTTTTGAAACGGTGATCAAATCGTATAGGCTCCCTGCACGATGTGTAATGTATGCTGTATCAGGATGACATTTATTATCCAGTATCTGCATTTCGGGCCCTGTTTGCCATCCCCAGGTATATTTAGCAGTATCTTCTGTGATGAAAATAATAATGCCGCTATTGCCGCATGTATCAATTTTCCAGTCTAGTTTTAAATGAAAATTATCATAAGCAGAATCGGTAACAATATCACCACCGCCTTTTATCTGCCAGTTTTCCTTTACTGATGCATCAAGCTTCAATAAACCGCTGTCAATTTTCCAGGCACTTCCGGTTGCAGTATCGCCATATTTATGCCAGCCTTTGGTAGATGTACCATCAAACAATAACTGCCAGCCTTCTTTCTTTTCCTCATCAGTCAAAGAATTAATTGCAGATTCTTTCTTGATATCTTCTTTTTCTTCAGATGATTTATCAATACAACTGTTCAGGCAAATTGCCAGCACAGGAATAACTAATAATTTTTTCATGCTTATTTATCTTTAAAAAGTAAAACGTATTGTGCCAGTGCTTTTGCATCATCCATAGATAGTGCTGAGTGTGGGGCCATCGGTACTTCACCCCAATTACCGCTGCCACCTGCAATAATTTTATTAGCAAGATACTGTACAGCTGTATCCTTACCCGCATATTTTTTTGCTACATCCTTATATGCAGGGCCGGTTAATTTCTCATCAATTTTGTGACAAGTGAGGCAGTCGTTTTGTGCAATCAACTCAAGTCCTTTCTGATATACAGGATTACTACTCATATCATCGCTTTCAGCTTTTTGTTCGGTTGCAGCAGGTTCTTTCTTTTCTTCTTTTTTGTCGCCGCCCCCGCATGATGCGATCATGCCAGCAACCGTAAATAATAAGAATATTTTCTTCATGTGTTTAAATTTTGTTTGCAAATGTATTTAATTCATTCCTAATATCCTTCTATTAAACTTTTCATCACTGGCTTGTCCTGCAAAATCATCAAAAGCCTTTTCTGTAACTCTGATTATATTATTCTTTATAAACTCCGCTCCTTCTTTGGCGCCATCTTCCGGATGCTTGATACAGCATTCCCATTCCATTACTGCCCAACCAGTAAAATTATATTGTGTCAGTTTGCTAAAAATGGATTTGAAATCAACCTGCCCATCACCCAATGAACGAAAACGGCCTGCACGATTTATCCAATCCTGGTAGCCGCCATATACACCCTGTTTACCTGTTGGATTAAATTCTGCATCTTTTACATGAAACATTTTTATTCGGTCATGATAATTGTCGATGTATTCAAGATAATCCAGGCATTGCAAAACAAAATGTGATGGATCATATAACAAGCAAGCTCGTTTGTGATTATTTACTTTTTCTAAAAACATTTCGTAAGTGATCCCATCATGCAGATCTTCTCCAGGATGTATTTCATAACAAACATCCACACCGCATTCATCAAATACATTCAGTATCGGCAACCAACGATCAGCTAACTCTTTAAAACCTGTTTCCACCAAACCTGCAGGACGTTGAGGCCAGGGGTAAATTGTTGGCCATAATAATGCGCCGCTGAAAGTTGCATGTGCATTCAATCCTAAATTCTGTGAAGCTTTTGCTGCATACTTTAATTGCTGCACCGCCCATTCTGTTCTTGCTTTTGGGTTTTTCTTTACAGCATCCGGAGCAAAGCCGTCAAACAGATCATCATAAGCAGGATGAACAGCGACTAGCTGCCCTTGAAGATGTGTTGACAGTTCAGTTATTTCCAAACCACAGTCATTTACGATACCTTTTATTTCATCTGCATAGGTTTTACTCTCAGCCGCTTTTTGCAAATCAATGCAGCGTCCATCCCATGATGGAATTTGCACACCTTTAAAACCCAAGCTCTTTGCCCAAAGACAAATTGATTTAAAATTATCAAACGGTGGTTTATCACCCATGAACTGTGCAAGAAAAATCCCCGGGCCTTTGATTGTAGTCATTTGCTGTAATAAATTTTATTTTTTGTGAATGGTCAATTGTCAATGGTGAATAAGAATACTATCAGAAATGTATTGCCAATTCACCATTCACAACTCACACCTTAAACTCTGTCCATTTTTGATCTGATTTACCTGAAGCAACTACACTCTCAATAAATGCCATGCCTCTTATACCTTCATCTACTGATGGAAAATCGAGCCATTCATCTGCCGGTTTTTCACCATTTGCTTTTGCTTTAACCGTCAACACAAAGTTTCTGTAAAGGTTTGCAAATGCTTCAAGATAACCTTCCGGATGACCAGCTGGAGTACGGCTGTTATGTGATGCGTATGAACTTACATAGCCTGTACCTGCTCGATAGATCTCGGTAGGTTTATCAAGCCATTTTAACAATAATGTGTTCGCATCTTCCTGTTTCCATTCCAATCCACCTTTTTCACCATACACTCTTATTTTAATACAGTTTTCTTCACCAGCGGCAACTTGTGTTGCCATCAATACACCGGTGGCTCCATTATCAAATTTTATAAACACTCCCCCATCATCATCAAGCAATCTCCCTTCCACTACCACATTCAGGTGGGCGCATAAATGTGTTGCCTGGGCTCCTGTTACATATTCTGCCATATTAAATGCGTGGGTACCGATATCACCCATTGCACCGGCTATGCCGCTACGTTTTGGATCGGTACGCCATGAAGCCTGCGCATTGCCTTCGCTTTCTTTTAATGTACTCAACCATCCCTGGGGGTATTCTACATATACCTTTCTTACTTTTCCAATCACACCATTCTTTATCATTTGTTTTGCCTGCTTCACCATCGGGTAGCCGGTGTAAGTATGTGTTAGTAAAAGAGTAAGCCCGGTTTGTTTTACTTTTTCTTTTAATTGTTTTGCCTGCTCTAATGAAAAAGTTATGGGCTTTTCAATAGCTACATTAAAACCATTATCCAATGCCATCATTGCCGGATCAAAATGGGCGAAGTTGGGAGTAACAATGCTTACAAAATCCAATCGCTTGTCTGCAGGCATGGCCGCTTCTTTCTCAAACATGGTTTTATAATCCGTATAGATCCTGTCCTCATCGAGATACAAGCTTTTACCGGAATCAATAGCTATGTCTGGCTTGATGCTGAGTGCACCAGCAACGAGTTTTACCTGTCCATCCATATTAAAAGCAAAGCGATGAATAGCGCCGATGAATGCATCCTTGCCACCGCCGATCATACCCATACGCAGTTGTCTGTTGATCATGATGAATATTTATTTAAAAATTTGGATAAATATAAGATTAAAAAGTTTTCAGAATTATTTTCACTCTTATTACGCATGAACTAACGAATAAAGCATTACAGCAAACGGTTGAGGAAAACTTTTACAGTATTAATAGACAATGAATAACAAAATACTTTACATTTAAAACCTCTATTCTTCATCAAACCAAACGATATGCAAGCCGTAAACAAGAATCAGCTTTTTGTTGCCAGTTGCCTGGCATTATTAGTTACATCACTTTCTTTTGGTATCAGGGCCGGTATTCTCAACCGGTTGGGCGTTGAGTTTTCATTAGACAAGGCAGAATTGGGAACTATAGCCGCTACTGCATTCTGGGGTTTCCCGCTGGCGGTTATCATCGGGGGAATGGTTGTAGACATAATCGGCATGAAAAAACTTTTAGTGCTTGCATTTGTTTTTCACATGGCGGGAATATTGCTCACCATCTTTGCCGGAAGTTTTGGCAATCCTTTCTGGGCATTGTTTATTTCCACTTTATGTATTGGCATTGCAAACGGTACAGTTGAAGCTGCTTGTAACCCGCTGGTCGCTTCGTTATACACTGATGATAAAACTACAAAGCTGAATCATTTTCACTTATGGTTCCCCGGCGGTATCGTGATTGGTACATTGCTGGTTTATTTCCTTGATAAAGCCGGCATTGGATGGCAAATACAAATGGCATTGATGATCATTCCCGCAGTTCTGTATGGCTACCTGTTCTTAAAACAAAGTTTCCCGGTCACTGAAAGAGTAGCAAGTGGGGTAAGTACCGGCGAAATGTATAAATCATTAGCTAATCCGCTTTTCATTTTTATGATCATTTGCATGTTTGGTACTGCAATAACAGAACTTTTTACCGGCCAATGGATAGAATTATTGCTTAAAAACGTCACGGAGAATTCAATACTTATATTAACGGTTACAACAGGTGTAATGGTTATCGGCCGGGCATTTGCGGGCCCGGTTGTTCATAAACTTTCCCCTCAAGGAGTACTGCTTTGCTCTGCTATTCTTGCGACAATAGGCTTATACTTATTAGGGCATAGTTCTGGTAATATGTTGTTTTTTGCTGCCTTAATATTTGGCGCAGGAGTTTGTTATTTCTGGCCATGTATGCTTGGTTTCGTATCTGAGTATTTACCCAAAACAGGTGCCGTAGGATTAAACCTGATGGGTGGTGCAGGTATGTTTGCTGTTTCTATTTACACCATGTTTATGGGCGGAGTATATGATAACCTGATTTCAAAACAACTACCTGAAGGCGCCGACCTGAAAGTATATAATGGACCGGAAGCAACACAGCAAATGAAAGATGCGCTAGGAGCAGCCAACAAAGCCGCCGGTCCGGAAGTGATCAACACAACTTTGATAATACCGATCGTTTTAATAGTTGCTTTTGCAGGGCTCTATTTATATATGCGTAATAAGCCTAAGCCAACATTGGCTGCTGCACATTAATATTAAAAGACAGCATGAAAATCTCTACAGGAGTTCAGCTTGCGATAATGATGTTTCTCCAATATTTCATTTGGGGTGCATGGTATGTAACTATGGGTACTTACATGGGAGAACATTTTAAAGAAACAGGAATTGATAAAACCATCGGACAAGCTTATTCGGCATTAGCTATTGCAACAATGATCTCTCCTTTTTTTGTAGGAATGATAGCTGATCGGTTTTTTTCAGCGCAACGTATCATGGGTCTGCTTCATCTATTAGGCGCTGCATTATTATTTATAGCTACAAAAGTTGGTGACAGCTCAACTTTCTACTGGATCATTTTGTTTTATTCATTGCTTTATATGCCGACAATAGCCTTATCAAATAGTATTGCATTTTATCAAATGAGTGATGCCGGCAAGCAATTTCCATGGATCCGGGTATTTGGAACCCTGGGTTGGATCGCAGCAGGTTTGATCATTGGCTTTTTAAAAATAGAACCGACAACTACTACATTTATGATCGCTGCAGGGGTTTCAGTCGTTTTAGGCTTATTTAGTTTTATGCTCCCAAATACCCCGCCTAAAGGTAAACAGGCTGGTTCTGCTTCAAGTGCATTGGGAACAGAAGCATTTGTCTTATTTAAAAGCAAACCCTACCTGATATTTTTCATTGCTGCCATTCTTGTTTGTATTCCATTATCATTTTATTACGGTTGGGCTAACCCTTTTCTAAATGAATTAGGCATGAATAACGCTGCCGGCAAAATGACGATCGGGCAAGTTTCAGAAGCAGTTTTCATTATCGCCATACCTTTTTTGTTTAATAGAATAGGCGTAAAAAAAATGTTGTTGATGGGAATGACCGCCTGGCTACTTCGATACATCTGCTTTGCTTATGGAAATACTGATGCCAATATCTGGATGCTTTATGCAGGAATTATTTTACATGGTATCTGCTACGATTTCTTTTTCGTAACAGGTTATATGTACACAGAGAAAAAAGCGGGAGAAAAAATTAAAAATGCAGCACAAGGGTTGTTCACCTTTGCTACTTATGGAGTTGGCATGTTCATAGGCACATTAGTGTCAGGCGAGGTCGTTGGTAGCTATAAAATTGGAGAAGGCCATGATTGGAAGAGCATTTGGTTCGTGCCTGCTTATATAGCATTAGGAGTACTTATATATTTCATTTTATTCTTTAAGGAAAAAAGGCAGATACGAGTAGCTGGCTTACCAGAAAATGACAGTATTCCTGAAGTTTAGAGCAATTACAATTTGTAACTTTGGAAAACGATATGCTAATATGAAAACATCAAACCGCAGAGAGGCACTGAAAACAATGGCAACGGGCAGCATTGCTGCTGCTGCATCTCCCCTTTTATCTTCCTTCTCAAAAAACGAAAAAGTGGACGAACATTATACCCTGAAGGGAAATATCAATCATTCCGTAACGCAGTGGACTTACGGCTTTCTTTCATTGGAAGAATTATGTGTGGAAGTAAAGAAATTAGGATTGAAAGCAATTGACCTGTTATCGCCAAAAGAATGGCCGACAATAAAAAGCCACGGACTTTATTGCTCCATGTGCTATACGGCCGGAAAAAGAAGCCTGACAGAAGGTTGGAATAATAAAGACAATCATGAATGGCTGATCAAAGATTATACAGAAGCAATTCCGCTGGTCGCTGAAGCAGGCTATAAAAATCTTATTTGTTTCAGTGGCAACCGCAAAGGCATGGATGATGAGACTGGCATGAAAAATATGACTGAAGGCATTAAAAAGATCATTGGCCTGGCCGAACAAAAAGGAGTTATTGTACAAATTGAAGTATTCAACAGTAAAATTGACCATAAAGACTATATGGCTGATAAAAGTGCATGGGCTGTTGAACTGTGTAAACGGATCGGATCGCCCAATTTTAAAATACTGTATGATATTTATCACATGCAGATAAATGAAGGCGATGTGATAAGAACGATCCAGGATAATCATGAGTATTTCGGTCATTATCATACGGCAGGAGTTCCCGGCAGGCATGAGATCAATGAAACACAGGAATTATATTACCCTGCCATTATGGAAGCAATTTTAAAAACAGGTTATACAGGTTATGTGGCGCAGGAATATATACCAACAGGAAAAACAAATGATGAAAAAATTGCGGCGTTGAAAGATGCAATTAAAAGATGTGATGTGTGAGGACGTGAATAGTGAATGGTGAATAAGTAGAGTCTTTATTAATTCACCATTCACGATTGACCATTGACAAAAAAGTTGAATAGAATTACAAGTCGTACAAGAGTGCGACGCAACAATAGTTTAATAGTAGCAATACAGCCGTTAACAAAAAAAATCTTAAATAACAAATCAACGATAAAACATGGCAGACAATAACATTTTCGATGCGATCGTAGTTGGCTCAGGTATCAGTGGTGGCTGGGCAGCTAAAGAACTTACAGAAAAAGGCCTGAAAACAATTATGCTCGAACGTGGCCGTCCTCTCGAACATATAAAAGATTATGAACCGAGCAACCGACCGGTCTGGGAATATCCTCATCGTGGCGGACGTACACAACAAATGATAGAAGATTATCCAAAACTTAAGAGAGATTATCCGCTGAATGAACGCAATCTCCATTACTGGGCCAGTGATAAAGATTGTCCTTATACTGAAACAAAGCGTTTCGACTGGTATCGTGGCTATCATGTAGGTGGCCGTTCTCTTATGTGGGGCCGTCAAAGTTATCGCTGGTGTGAAGAAGATTTTTTAGCCAATGAAAAAGACGGTATCGCTACTCCATGGCCAATCAATTATAAAGACGTAGAAAGCTGGTACACTTATGTTGAAAAATTCGCAGGCATACAAGGCTCATATGAAAAATTGGCTGTATTACCTGATAGTCATTTCTTACCCGCAATGGATCTGAACATTGTAGAAAAAGATGTAGCTGCAAGAATAAAAGCATATTATAAAAATCAAAGAACTTTAATTATCGGACGTACTGCACATGTTACTGCTCCTTTAGCAGATAGCCCTCAACGTACCAAATGTCAATACCGTGATATGTGCTGGAATGGCTGTCCCTTCGGAGCCTATTTCAGTACACAGTCATCTACATTACCTGCTGCAATGAAAACAGGCAATCTTACACTGCGTCCGTTTTCAATTGTAAAAGAAGTTATTTATGATAAAGAAACTAAGAAAGCAAAAGGTGTACGGATAATTGATGCAGAAACAAACGAAGTGAAAGAATATTTTGCAAAAGTTGTTTTCCTATGTGCATCGGCTTTCAACTCCACATGGATACTGATGAACTCGGCAACTGATATCTGGCCAGATGGTTTGGGCAGCAGCAGTGGCGAGTTAGGACATAATGCAATGGATCATCATTTCCGCGTTGGCGCAGGTGGTGAAATAGAAGGCTATGAGGATAAATATTATTTCGGTAACCGCCCTACAGGATTTTATATACCACGGTTTAGAAATTTTGCTGGTGATAAAAGAGATTATATCCGTGGCTTCGGTTACCAGGGCAGTGCAAGCAGGAACGGATGGGGACGTGATGTAAAAGAACTCAGTATCGGTGCAGAATTAAAAGATGCACTCAGCGAACCGGGTGATTGGAGAATAGGCGCTACAGCATTTGGCGAAATGCTTCCTTATCATGACAACCTGATCAAGCTGAATAAAGATGTAAAAGATAAATGGGGATTGCCTGTTCTTGATATGAGTGTAGAAATAAGAGACAATGAAAAAAAGATGCGTGTAGATATGATGAATGACCTGAAAGAAATGTTTGAAAATGCCGGCGTAAAAAATGTAAAAACATTTGAAAGCGACTATGCACCCGGCATGGGCATTCATGAAATGGGAACTGCCCGCATGGGACGTGATGCTAAAAACTCAGTATTGAACGGCAATAACCAGGTATGGGATTGTAAGAATGTATTTGTTACTGACGGAGCCTGTATGACATCAGCATCATGTGTAAACCCGTCATTGACCTATATGGCACTTACAGCAAGAGCTGCTGCATTTGCTGTAGATGAATTGAAAAAACAAAATATATAAAACCCCTAAATCCCCTAAAGGGGACTTTAGAGCCTTATAGCTATAATGTCATTAAAGAATCCATATAAAAAGGGTGGTATGTTCGAAGGTGCATCACATTTAATTTTCGAGCATGCCAAAAGGTTAAGAAAAAACATGACAGAGGCAGAGAAAATTCTTTGGATGTATTTAAGAGATGGAATAAACGGATTTAAATTCAGACGGCAACATCCAGTAGGAAACTATATAGCAGATTTCTTTTGTCATAAAGCAAAGTTGATTGTTGAATTAGATGGTTCAGTTCACAATAACGAGGATGTAAAAAACAACGATATACAAAGACAAAATGATTTGCAATTATTGGGTTATAACATTATCAGGTTTAATAACGATGATGTATTCAAAAACGTAGAAAAAGTGATCGAACAAATTCAAAAAAAAGTAAACAATATTATTAATAACAAAGCTCCGGGTATCGGAGTCTAAAAGCCCCCTTTAGGGGGTTTGGGGGTTTATTATATGAACAGAAGAGAATTAATCAGAATGATAGCCGTTGTAACCGGCGGAGTTGTTATCGGTGGCGAGTTTTTAGTAGCTGGTTGCAAAAACCCCGATGCGGGGCCGGGGACTACATTCAGCGAAGATGATATTGCTTTCCTGGATGAAATAGCAGAAACAATTTTTCCAAAAACAGCAACAGCCGGTGCTAAAGAAGCTAAGGTTGGACAGTTTATGACGGTGATGGTCAATGACTGTTATAAAAAAGATGACCAGGAAGTATTTCATGCCGGAATGAAAGAGCTTGACAAGGCATGTAACAAAATGCATAGCCATGATTTTATGAAAGCTAGTCCTGAACATAGAAAAGAATTACTTGTCTCAATTGAAAAGGAAGTAAAGGATACAAATGAGCAAAGAAAAGCTGAGTTTGAAAAAATGCAGGATGATCTTGAAAAGAAAGCGCAGGCCAATGGCGATACAAATTTTGAAAGAAAAACGATGCCAGCTCATTATTTCACCATGATGAAACAATTGACAATACTTGGTTACTTCACTTCAAAAGAAGGAAGAACATCAGCTACAAGATATGAGCCGGTGCCCGGTAAATATGTTGGCGACCTTGATTATAAAAAAGGTGATAAGATTTTCACGGCTTTGAATTAATCAATTTTGAAATCAATACACATGAAAAGAAAAGAGTTTTTGAAAATGGGTGGCGGGCTTGCATTAGCAGGTCTTGCATCTAATAATGCATTTGCTTCTTTTATGAATAATGAAGAGTTTAAAAAAATAAAGAAGTTTGGCTTACAGCTTTATACTTTAAGAGATGATTTTCCAAAAGATCCGAAAGGGGTGCTGAAACAAGTTGCTTCGTTTGGATACAAACAGTTAGAAAGTTTTGAAGGACCAAATGGAATTTTCTGGGGAATGACGAATAAGGAATTCAAATCCTATATCGGCGACCTGGGCATGGAGATCGTTTCAAGTCATTGCGATATCAGTAAAGATTTTGAAAAGAAAGCAGCCGAAGCAGCGGAAATAGGTATGAAGTACCTGATCTGTCCTTACAAGGGTCCGCAGAAATCAATTGATGAGTTCAAAAAATTTGCTGATGAGTTTAACCAGAAAGGCGAAATATGTAAAAAGAACGGTATCCGTTTTGCCTATCACAATCATGATTACTCATTTGTAGATATGGGAGGTGAACTGGGACAGGATGTAATGATGAAAAACACAGACCCAAATCTTGTGGATTTTGAATTGGATATGTATTGGGTAGTTACTGCCGGTCATGATATAGAAACGTGGTTAAAGAAATACCCAAACCGTTTCCGCTTATGCCATATTAAAGACCGGAGGAAAGATTCAAAAGAAAAGGCTGACAGTTGCGATCTGGGCACAGGCAGTATTGACTGGCCAAAAATCTTAAAGACAGCACAAAAAACCGGGATGAAATATTTTATTGTTGAGCAGGAAAGATATGATGGAACTACACCACTGAAAGCTGTAGAGGCTGATGCAAAATATATGAAAGGGTTGAGTATCTGATAGCCATTGCCTAATAACTTTCGCCCTTTGTATAAATAAAAACAGTGAAGCCGAAAACTGCATTTTAAAAAAGTAAGCAACAAACTTATTATTATGAAAAAGACTATTTTTTCTCTTACACTTTTACTCTTTGTATTAGATTTATTTAGTCAAGAATCAACAAATCTCAAACATTCCAGAGACTATTATCTGAAAAAAAGTAAAAATCAAAAAACAGTAGCCAATGTATTTCTGGCCGGGGGAGCTGCGTGTATACTGACTTCTTTATTGATCCCAAAAGGGGAAGAGCTAGCACCCTCTGGCTTTATTTATGACAGACAATATAAAAATGAAAATATAAAAAATACGTTTGGGGGTATTGGTTTTCTCTTTATACTAACGAGCATTCCGATATATTTGGCATCGTCTAAAAACAAACACAAGGCAATGCGGGCAACAACAATTAATTTCAATAATCAAAAGATATATTTCCTAAAACAAAACTCATATGTTTTTAAAATGCAACCCTCATTTACTTTGAAAATAGGATTATAATGGTGAAGACCCCGGCGGGACATAAAGCTGTAGAAGCTGATGCGAAATATATGAAGGGATTGAGTATTTAACCAACTTTATAGCAGATTTGGGTTATATTCCGAAAACATAACCCAAAAAGTTAAAAATTTGGGTTACATTAGCCTGAAATAACCCAAATACTAATACAAATGGTTTCCATTCTTCCTCCCAAAAAAGAAGTAGAAACAAAAGCTGTATTGCGAAAAGCAGCATCAGCCCATAAGGCACTGGCCGAACTGAAAGGAATTATTACTAGTATTCCCAATCAGAATATTTTGATTGAAACGCTTACACTACGTGAAGCAAGAGAAAGTTCTGCCGTTGAAAATATTATCAGCACATTTGATGAAGTGTATCAAAGCAACCTGGCAGCCGGCCACTATGCAACTCCGGAAGCTAAAGAAGTGCATCTATATGCACAGGCATTAAAAAAGGGGTTCAAATTGGTTAATGATTCTGGAGTGATAAAGAACAATCAAATTCTGAAAATCCAGGAAATAATAGAAGGCAACAATGCCGGATACCGCAAACTGCCCGGAACAAGACTTTTAAATGATAAAACAGGGGAAGTAGTCTACACACCACCACAGGAATATTCGGAGATTATCAAACTCATGAAAAATCTTGTTGATTTTATAAACGATGATACCCTGATGGATGCTGACCCGCTGATAAAAATGGCGATCATTCACCACCAGTTTGAATCAATACATCCTTTTTACGATGGAAACGGACGAACCGGACGCATCATTAATATCCTGTACCTTATTTTAAAACAATTACTCGATCTGCCGGTGCTTTACCTTAGCAGGTATATTATAAAAAATAAAAACCGTTATTACCGGTTGCTGCAAGAAGTGAGGGAAAAAGACAACTGGGAAGATTGGATATTGTTTATGCTTGATGCAACCGAACAGACTTCAAAAGAAAGCATTGTTTTGATCGGCCAGATAAAAAATCTCATGTTTGATTATAAACAGAAACTAAGAACGAATCTTCCTAAACTATACAGCCAGGATTTATTGAATAACCTTTTCATGTATCCCTATACAAAAATCGAATACCTCCAGCTGGATCTGGATATCAGCCGCAATACATCAATCCGCTACCTGGAAGCTATTGCTAAAGAAAAGCTGGTTGTTAAAAAGAAGATCGGCCGGGATAATTACTACATTAATCAGTCATTGTTTAATATTCTGGCTGGAAATAAGTAACTAGCATAATAGCTGGTAGGAAGTATATGAAGGGGTTGAGTATTTAGGCCTGTTCAAAGATCTACATAATATGCCACGGGCAACGACTTAAAGTATTCGTTGCCCTTTTTTAATATTATACAATCAAAGCCGATAACAACTCCGGGATCAAGATTTTTTAATGAATACTTTTTCTTATCACTTTCAAAAATTCCGATTTCGGGAGACACTCTTGCACCACGGTTGCCACGTTTATATATTTTTGCCTGCAGATCATTCCAGTTGATAAAAAACCCGACGATCTCATATGATTTGTTTGAAACAGTCAATTCAAATTTTCTTTTAAAAAACTTCTTGCTAATTGCTTTCTTCCCTCGCATGCCTTTTATATATACCGAATCATTTTTAAGTAAAGAAAAATTGACGGAACATTTAATTGGTTCTGTTTTTTGTGAAAATCCCAGGAGAGGAAATTGAACAAGTGCAATTATGAGTAACAGCTTTGTTTTCATAGCTAATACTATTACAAAAAACGGGCAGCTTGCCTGTCTTATTTCTTATTTCAAATAATATTTAAAAGAGAATAGTAAATATTCATATTAACGGGTGATTTATCCTAATAAACTATTCGAGGTGCAAATACTTGCTATTTCCTGTTGATAATTCAAGATTTGTATTTGTTTCATCCGGAAGCTGATTTTGATTACCGTTTAGTATTTATTCGGAAAGCTGTATTTTGTATACCAACAATGGCATAAACGCTATGAATTTTATGAAGCTCTATTTTATTCTAGTTACAATTATTTTACTTGCCACTCCTGAAACAAAGGGCTACGATGGTTTTCGGCTATTAAATAGCAATGAAAATATCTCCACTTGTCGAAAAGCAATTGAAACTTACAACTCATTAGCAAATAGTTTTAGTAAAGGAGTTTATATATACTCCGCAAAACGGGTTCAAACTAGTTACTCAGATGGAAAGGCAAAGTATAAAGTAAAAGGGAAAAATAAATCTATTCAGTTTTTGATAAATTTCACGCATATCAAGTGTGATGAAAGCGAAAATGGTACCTATGTAATAACCAAAGAAGTATTAGTCGAGTGGAGTCGGTGGTTAAATTCTAATTGCAAGGAAGAATCCGAAAGGATAATACTAATAATGGAATAACATTACGCCGTTGTTGGTATGCGAATTAAATTCATTTTCAATACCAGGACTCTTTACCAACAACCTCTGTATAGTTAGTTTTCTTAATTTCGTGTTGTTGGTGCTGCGAACTAAAACTGCCAGCGAATAAAAACAAAACACCAACAACGGCGTAAAAAAAGTTTTCGGTTGACAGACTAGCCCTGCCCGTTGGGCGCAATTTTAGATGAAACTCAAAATATTAATAATATCATTTACCTGCTTATTATTAATGTTATTGACTCCTGCCTGTAAGGATAAGCAAACAACTCTTCTCTTGCAAAATGGTCAGATAGCAATTCTAACATGTTACGAGAAAGATAAATTATTATATGAGGTTCAACTATTTCAGGATTCGACATTTCGCATACCCAAGAAATATAGTGTAACCGAATCCTCAGGCGGTACTTTCAGCCGGAGCTTCACACGTCTGTATTTTAATACTACTAAAGGTCGGAACGAATTGTGCGATTTTTATTACGTCGACACAGTTCGCCGGACATTTTGGACAAACAAGGGTTGTGGAGACAAGCAAAACCTTAAGATGGAAACTTGGAAGTAATTGCCCTTAACAAGATAAGAAAAGTTTTAAAAAAATGTTTCTCTTTGAAAGCCCGAAAACTTTCGCATATTTTTGAGTTGGGAGCTATTATTCAACCAGACATTCAAGATGAAGAATTGGAAGGAACTTTCTAAAGAAAACGAAGACCAAGTATGGGAAAATTTCTACAGACTATTTGATTTTAATCCAAGTATAAATGACTTCCCCGGTATTAAGACTTCATTGCCACAGAAAAAATTCACGATCGAAAAATATTTATTAGACCAAACAAATCTTGAGAATTTAGAAAAATTGGCCTTGGAGTTATTTAAAAGTATCTCTAAGGCAGATGAAAGACTTTACGCTTTGGATTGGCAGCACCAGTGTTTCGATTTTGATCCACGACAACAAATGGAGAGAAATGAATTTGGAGAATGGTTGATTCCAATTCTTCCCAATGGTGATTATTATATTTTTTTGACAAAAGACTTTCAAAATGTATGGTTTGGACATCCATGGGAAGAAACAATCACATTAATTGGAGACGACTTAGTAAAAGAATTTGAAATTCGAAAGACCACACTCTAAAACAGCGTCCAACATGAACTGTGTAAAAAACAAAACCCTTTTATCCAATCACCGTATTCCAACCATGTTCATCATTCGCTACACCACTGCGTATTGCATCTAATCTTCTTTTTAAACGAAACATAATGTTCTGGTCATTATAAGCAGGCAAATGATAATTCTTTCCTCCTATACCAATTGTATCAATCGGGGCAATCACAGCCGCAGTACCTGCACCAAATGCCTCAGTGATCGTTTTATTTTCAAATGCACCCATAATTTCTTCAACGGCAACAGGCCGTTCTTCTACTTCTACACCAATATCTTTTGCCAATGTCAATAAAGAATCTCTCGTCACACCATCCAGTATCGTTTCTGATGTTGGCGGTGTTACCAGTTTACCATTAAAAACAAACATCAGGTTCATCACACCGCTTTCTTCAATGTATTTATGCTCATTTGCATCCGTCCACATTACATTATCATAACCTTCTTCTTTAGCCAGTTTGGTAGGGTACATAGATGCCGCATAATTTCCACCACATTTTGCAAAACCGGTTCCGCCTTTTGCTGCACGGATATAGTTGGTTTCAATTTTTACTTTAATTGGTTTGGCAAACAACTGCCCTACCGGTCCTGTGAAAATGATAAAGCGATATTCATTTGATGGATTTACACCAAACTTTGCCTCGCTTGCAAACGAGAACGGACGAATATACAGTGAGCCTTGCTCAACACCCGGTACCCAATTTTTATCCAATGAAATGAGTTGCTTCATTCCTTCTTCAAAAATTTCATATGATATTTCGGCCATACACATCCTGCGTAGCGAACGGTTGAAACGTTCAAAATGTTTTTCCAACCGGAAAATATTGATACGGCCATCCGCCATTCGAAAAGCTTTCATCCCTTCGAATACAGTTTGTCCATAATGTAAGGCCAGCGTAGCCGGACTTACCGAAAGATTACCGAACGGTACGATCTGGGGTTCTTTCCACCCGATAGCCATCGGGTCATCAAAATGAAAATCAGAAACAAGCATATGGTCTGAGATATGCTTGCCAAACTCAATATGGTTAAAATCGAGTTCTTTTAATTTTGAGTTCTTAACTCTTGTGGTTTTGATCTCTGTTAGCAATTCCATGTTGATTCTATTTAAATGTTTAATGACTCTTTTTTTGAAACCTCACTTAGATCCATTTTCATTTTCACATTAGCTCTTTTATAAACCGTGTTCTCAACCGGCAAATGCTGAAACCCGATCTTTTCATACATCTTAATTGCGGCAGCCTGCAATGTGTTTGAATACAGGATCACAGTTTTTGCCCCCAATTGTTTGGCTTTTTCAAAACTCGCATAGCACATTGCTTCTGCAATTCCTTTTCTTCGATACTCCTCGCCTACTGTCATTTTTGTAAACTCAAACACTTCATCGTCTATTTTTCTTAGCCCTGCTGTGCCGGCAACTTCTCCATTATACAAAGCAATTAATATGGCGCCACCATCATTTATAATGGCTTTTTCAGGGTTTTGCAAAACATATTCATCAAAAGGTTCTATTTCAAAAAACACTTTGATCCATTCACGGTTTAGTCTCTCCCAATGAGGTTGATATTCGGGTTTATAATCAACGATCTCGATCATGGTTTTTAATTTCTCTACAAAGGTTTTAAAAATTTCTCTTTTAAAACAGATTCAGATATTGTATTTTTGACTAGATCAGATTAAATAAGCCCACAGAGAACCTTAGAGATATTGAGAGCCGCAGAGCTTTTCTCAGCGGTCCTCCTCAAACTCCGCGTAACTCTGTGGCCAAAAAAAACAACCTATGCGTTCAGCAAAATTCACAGATGACAATCATCTCTACCTGCAGATAGCCGGTGGTTTAGAAAAAATGATTGATGAAGAGGTACTGAAGATCGGTGATAAACTCCCCTCGGTCCGTGTACTAAGTGAAGAATATGGCATTAGCATGGGCACGGCTTTCCAGGCCTATTATCACCTGGAAGGAAAAGGGTTGATCGAGGCAAGACCTAAATCAGGTTACTATGTACGATTCAGCCATAAACGATTTCCGGGATTACCTCAACTATCGCAGCCTGATAGCTTATCACATGAAGTAAGCGTAAAGGAAATGATCAATTCAATTTACAAAGACATTACTGCAGAAAATGTGACCAATCTTGCATTGGCTGTTCCGGATATATCGTTGTTGCCGGTGGCAAAGCTGAACAAAGCAGTTGTTCATGCATTGCGTAATCACAAAGATCATTGCATTAGCTATGAACATACACAGGGAAATATTGAGTTGCGTAAACAGGTTGCAAAACTTGCTTTCAATTGGGGCGGAAAATTGAATCATGAAGATGTGGTCATCACATCCGGATGTCTTGAGGCAATAACAATGTGCCTTCGTGCTGTTACAAAATATGGGGATACAGTGGCAGTAGAAACTCCTACTTATTTTGGTATTTACCAGGCCATCGAAATATTGGGATTAAAAGTTGTTGAGATCGCAACTGACCCAGCCACCGGTGTTGATATTGCATGTTTGGAAAAAGCAATTAAAAAGAATTCAATAAAAGCCTGTGTGTTTGTTCCTAATTATAATAATCCCCTGGGTAGTTGTATGCCCGAGGAGAATAAAAAGAAATTAGTTGAACTGATCTCAAAACACAATATCCCGTTGATAGAAGATGATATTTATGGCGAATTATATTTTGGTAAAACAAGACCAAAAACATGTAAGTATTATGATACAAAAAGCCTGCCTGCCGGTAGGCAGGGATTGGTGATGCATTGTTCATCATTATCCAAGTCGCTTGCACCGGGTTATCGTGTTGGTTGGGCTATCCCCGGAAAATTCATTGAGGAAGTAAAACAGATAAAACGCATTCACAATATTAGTTGCCCGACTGTAACACAGGTAGCGATGGCTAATTTTCTAAAAATAGGCCGCTATGAATATCATTTAAAAAATCTTCGGAGAGCATTACATACGCAATCATTAAAATACATGCAAGCGATCATTGAATATTTTCCTGAAGGCACAAAAGTTACCCGTCCTCACGGAGGCTTTATCATGTGGCTGGAGCTTGATAAAAAAATTGATGCTTTCAAGCTCAGATCGGAAGCCATCAAGCATCATATTGCCTTTGTGCCCGGTAAAATATTTTCGTCAGGGAGTAGTTATAAGAATTTTATCCGGATCAGTTTCGGCAAACCCTGGAATAACGATGTAGATTATGCCCTGATGATGTTGGGTAGGTTGGTGAAAAAAATGCTTTAAAGCCATTTGCCTCTATCCGCCCGGGATCTTCGCAAGAAAGATTTCGGAAAAATAATACTGCTGCTGCGAGACCCGGACGAACAGAAAGAATGATTTGCTTTTTTGCTCCAGTTTAAACTGATTATTATTTAAATTTGGAATAAGACACTACAACAAGCGGCGAATTGGCTGCAATTTTAAAATACATGAAAGCCTCCGATTTAAATTTATACTTTAGCAATTCACTTCAGATAGCAGATTTTGTTAAGCGTATAGACCCAGAGACATCTAATTACATTGACCTGGTATCAAAAACTGGAGCAACAATACCATTGCATTTTGACGAAGATGAAGCTATTTACATAAACAATTCAAGTCTAAGCAAATTAATCGCCGATCTAACAGATAATGATTACAATTTGGCTATATTATCTTATATATGTGATTGCTTAACCTTAGGCGACGATGTGGATTTTTCAAATGCAACTATTAAAGAAATAACATTCGACCTGGCAGACCCTGAAATAAATGGTAGTCTTACAAAGGAAACAATTTCTACAATTTTGAATTTATTAAAATGAATTTTCTGTCCGTTCTGGGTCTTCGCAAGAAAGATTTCGAAAAAATAATACTGCTGCTGCGAGACACCGGACGAACAGAAAGAATGATTTGCTTTTTTTGTTCCAGTTTAAACTGATTATTAATTAAATTTGAAACAAGACACTACGCCAAGTGGCGAGTTAGTGGCAATTTTGTTAGACCATGAAGATTAACCAAGGTGATGTTTTTGCAATCAAAACTCAGAAAGGTTTTGGCTTTATTCAATTTATCCAGGTTTGGGAACATGGAATTGAGTTAGTAAGGATCCTAGAACCTATAAAAGAAAGAGCAGAGGTATCTCAAACTGAAGTAGATATTTTGGAAAGATTCAGTATTCAATTTCTAGTAAAGATTGCGTACAAAAGAAAGCTAATCGAAAAAGTAGGGCAATTTACTATTCCAAAATATTATTCTATACCTATAAAAGTTAGGACTCAACATAATGTTAGAGGTGAGTTTCTAGGTTGGCATATTGTGGATGTCCAAACCTTAAAACGAGAATTAAAAAAGGAACTTAGCAAAGAAGATTTGACACTCTCTCCTCATGGAATATTTAATGATACTTTAATAATTGAATACCTAGAAAAGAATTGGCGACTTGAGCATTGGAAATAAAACTGCCTACAACTTTGGTATTCTGTCCGCCCGGGGTATTCGCAAGCAAGATTTCGAAAAAATAATACTGTTACTGCGAGACACCGGATGAACAGAATTAATTAAATTTGGAACAAGACATTACGGCAATTAATGAGTTATGTGCCATCTATTATGACTTTTCATCAGAAATTATCAGCTTATACTTTAAGTTTTCTTACAGACAAAGACCTTCCTGATATTGCAATGACAGGGCTTGAAGAAGGTTACGACTCTGAATCACTTCGTATTCTAGCAGGACATAATGTGACAGACAATTCATTTGTACTTAGGGATTATTTTAGAACCGCGTTAAAGGAACTCGGCTTGAGACTTAAAGAAAGAAGAGAAGCTTTAATAAATGTTGTTGCTTTTTATGCAAAATCTATTATTGACAAAAAAACTGACACATACCCTGAGCTTGAAAAGCTTAATGAGATAATCAATAAAACAGAATTTGACTGGGACGATATAGGCCTTATGCCTTGCTATGCAGACTATATTTCAATTTGGGAAGAAAAAACGGACGGACTTGATTTTCATACTGCAGATGGATTGACGAAAGAAGGATATATTATAAAAACAGAAGAGAAGATAAGAAAGTATTTGGAAGAGTGGCTGATAACCAACGGCGGCATATAACATGGGGTTTTTTGCTATGCTAGTTTCTGTCCGCCCGGAGTCTTCGCAAGAAAGATTTCGAAAAAATAATACTGCTGCTGCAAGACCCGGACGAACAGAAAGAATGATTTGCTTTTTGTTCCAGTTTAAACTGATTATTAATTAAATTTGGAACAAGACATTGCGCCAAGCGGCGAGTTAGCAGCAGGCGGAAATATTCGTTATGGCAAGAGCAATCAAATACCTACTAAATATCGGCGGCCTTGTTTTGATGTGGTGGATGACAATTCTTTCTTATGGTTTAATCGTCCGTATTCCACCTTGCGACCAGATCAGGGGCGTTGTGATTGAGCGCATCAAAGAACTCACTTTTAGCGGTTTGATTTATTTATGTCTCGTCACTTTTCTTAACTGGTTTATTCAACAAAAATTTGAGAAACGTTTGAGCTCACGGGAGTTCTTGTATTTAAGTGCAATCAATTTAGCTATTATTGTTTTGTTTGTTTGGCATTATACAAACCAGTTTGTCGGACTTTGCGGTTCTTAAGTTGTGTCCGTCCGGGGTCTTCGCAAGAAAGATTTTGAAAAAATAATACTGCTGCTGCGAAACCCAGACGAACAGAAAGAATGATTTGCTTTTTGTTCCAGTTTAAACTGATTATTAATTAAATTTGGAACAAGACATTGCGCCAAGCGGCGAGTTAGCGGCAATTCGGCAGACATCTAAATCATGAGAATAATATTAATAGTTTCATTTGTATTCAGCTTCGGTACGGTTGCGAATGGACAAACTTCAGGTCTCAACCTCTCTGATTATTTGAAGCCCAAATGTGACACTCTAATCTATAATTGTGTTTACAATTCTTTCCATGCTTCCGGACTTCATGATACAATTAATTTGGTCTATAGAAAAATTCTAATTGGGAGTGACACAGCCTACTATATTTCTCATGCATCCGACACGGCTGGAATTTGGGCACAATTGGCAAGTTTTCATGGGTCTGCTATGATTTTTAAGAATGATTCGGTATTGTTAGCATCACTTACCGAGAATCAAAGTCCCACTGAATTGACAAAGGATAATTTCAATCATATTCTACCGCCAAATTTAAAATTTCCAAAGCCCTTCGACCTGGCTAAATTAAAATGGAGCTTTGTGATGGAAATTTTTATAAAGGATTTTCAATTTGAAGATATCTCTATTGGAGATACCCTATTAAAAAAATGTCTGAGGCTTAACTTAATGGTGTATGACAGGTCAACAAAACCAGACAAAGCAACTGTGTGGTTAAGCCGGGACTATGGAACCGTAAAATGGATTCGTACAACAGGCCGTGTAGAAGTTTTAGATTTGAAACGTTTCAGAAAGAGCTGCCGCTAACATCAGGTTTTGTGCAAGTGTGGTTTAACTTTTGTAACGAACAACCCATCGACATGAAAGAATTCACAAAGAATACAAACAATCTTAACAATGAATTTTAGAGGATCATTTTGTGACCCCTTTGAGCCAGACATAATTGATTGGCACTATTGAAAAAGACAAAGTCATCGAAAAATTTGAAACTATTTCTATCCGCCCAGAGTCTTCGCAAGAAAGATTTCGAAAAAATAATACTGTTCCTGCGAGACCTGGCCGAATAGAAAGAATGATTTGCTTTTTTTGTTCCAGTTAAACTGATTATTAATTAAATTTGGAACAAGACATAACTCAAAGCGGCGAGTTGTGTGCAATTATGAAAACACTATTACAAATAATCATTCTATTTTCTTGCTTAACAGCGACTGCTCAGCATTGGACAAAAATTCCGGGGACAGACATTGAATTTTCAAATTTCACTAATCCAAACCACGACAACTGGTTTAGTGTTCATTTTGAGTATTTCCGAAAAGACCAAAATGTTATTGGTGTGACAAGAGGATTGACTGAGCAGTTTTACGTCATGTTACAAGAAGCCCCAATAGCATTTGACAGTATATTCAATAATCTTAAACTTAAGACAACAAAATCATTAGACACCATCCTAAACCGTTTCGATTCTTCCATTTTAAAGATCGATTTCAAGGAAGCGGCTATTATTGAAAGCTGGGATGTCACTATTGGATACAACGAAATCATTTGGCGACTTAAGAATTATACATGGTCTAGTTTTAATCGGCGACCTTGTTTTACTAACATTGTATTTACTCGAAAAGAGAAACCCAATCATAAATTTTATAATCTTATTTTTTTGGCAGCAATACAAATGGGCTGCGAGATATAACAGCCGATAACATGGGATTTTCTGCTTTCTGTCCGCCTGGTGTCTTTGCAAGAAAGATTTCGAAAAAATAATACTGCTGCTGCGAGACCCGGACGAATAGAAAGAATGATTTGCTTTTTTGTTCCAGTTGAAACTGATTATTAATTAAATTTGAAAAAAGATATAACGCCAAGCGGCGAATTAGGTGCAATATTAACCATCCATAAATGTCTAAACTGACTCTATTTGTATTGTTGCTATCCAATCTATCTTTTGGGCAACAACCGCCCGCCATTTACAGGGAGTTTCGAAATCCGGAGGGTTTCTTCTTTAGTAATCATTTAATTTTGAGTTCCGATGGCCTATTCTTTAGTACATCCTCCTGCGAATGCGGGAAAGTATATTACGGAAAGGGAACGTGGGCAATCAAAAAAAATGAACTTCAGTTAAAAGGATTCAATAGCTCAAAGGCATACCCCAAGTCTACAGTTAAATTCATAAATGCTGAAGAGACAGATAGTGTCTCATTGTTTGTGTACGACTATTTTAATAAACCAATGTCAAGTGTGTTTTTAGGTCTCATTTATAACGACACTGTAACTTTTAAGACTACATACGGATCGGTCGACTCGTTAGGAAGATTAATTGTTTCAAAAAAGGATTATGGAGGGTTCTTCTTGGATTACGAAGCACGCCCTTCTAACCATTGGAAGGAAAACGACAATCCATTTCACACCTTTAGAAAAGAAACAAAAGAGGTCACTATCACAGTCAATTTCGCGGGCACGACCCTCGACGGAGACCCCGTTCCCTTTGATTTTGGAAACCAAACTGTAATGATTAAAGGTGATAGCTTAGCTATCAAAAAAGGGAAAGTCTTATTTCGACCTAAAAATGCTGACCAGTAAAACACTGCACCTAACATGAACTGTGTAAAAAACCAAACAAATTTTGATCTTTTTTTATGTCCACCCGGGATCTTCGCAAGAAAGATTTCGAAAAAATAATACTGATGCTGCGAGACCCAGGGTTGCTGGCTGTAGAATATATTCTTAACTGCATTAACACGGTAATTATCTTTACAAACTCGATTTTACATGATACTATTTTTAAGAATAATTTTTTGGACTAGTATTTCTTGGATTGTCCTATGCCTCTTTGTCTTAACTATTGGCCAGTACATGCCGTTCCAATTCAGTAATGAAAGCTCTGCTGAAACCTTTTATGCGCTAGTTTGGCTGATTTTTCCTGTAGCCGTTTTGTTGACACTTCTGAAAAAAGTCATAAGCCCTGAAAACAGAACATCTAAAGCTCTGATAATTTTCTTGGCTATTGTTTCTTTCCTTTTTTTGAGTGTATATGTTTTTGGCAGGACAATGTGCGGTTACATAACTGACGATATTTTGTTTGTAAACAAATCAGACACCTCATTGAAAGTCATCAAAAGACACTATGACTGCGGAGCATATGACAGCGATTTACCAAAGTATGAGTTTTATAAAATGAAATCTCTAACAAAACAAATCTTGTATTCAAAAAAAGTTGACACAACAAAGCTTGACAAAAACAAATGGATAAGAAAGGAAACTGAGTAACTAAATACCTTCTGTCCCCCGGGATCTTCGCAAGAAAGATTTCGAAAAAATAATACTGCTGCTGCGAGACACAGGACGAACAGAAAGAAAGATTTGCTTTTTTTGTTCCAGTTTAAACTGATTATTAATTAAATTTGAAATAAGAAACTACGCCAAGCGGCGAGTTGGGCGTAATTAAGACGTGTAAGTAAACAAATCATGAATCTAAGACGTAGAAGTAGTTTAGCAAAAACAGTTTTCTATTTTTTGTCCCCGTTTATTCTGGCACTTTTATTCTGCTTTATTGCATTTATCATTGATAAAAATAGATTTCAGGGAGATACCACGAAATGGACGCATTTTGTCGGGGGTTTGTTTTTTCCAGCTTTTTTTATATTAGGTGCCGCCGATGTGATAGTTAGACTAATTATTAGAGAACGAGTTTTAGCGATTTGGTTAGTAGAATTAATACTTCTCCTAATTATCTATATTGTCCTCATCTTTTAGCAAACATTTCTTTTCAAAACTGAATTTCATTTCTGTCCGCCCGGGGACTTCGCAAGAAAGATTTCGAAAAAATAATACTGCTGCTGCGAGACCCGGATGAATAGAAGCTTAAAACAATGACTGTACAGTTATTGGTAGATTCCCACAGCATTTTTTAATTTATCTCTGTCCAGAGAGTGCATCCAATCAATCGCTTTTGGTTTCAGTTTTCCGTTTGCGTCTATAACCACATAGGCTGGAAAACCTTTTTCAGCATTAAATTTACTTTGCAATTCACTCACAAGTTTGTCATCTGCAAAAATATGTGTACCTGGAATTTGCAGATCCGCAATCTTGTTTTTCCAAACTGTGATATTTGAACTGGAATTAGTGCAGATGTAAATAAATGCGATTGGAAGATCGCTGTTGGCTTCTTGTAGTTTTTTACTCGCAGGTAATTCCTTCAAGCAGGGGGCACACCACGTCGCCCAAAAATCAATGACCAAAGCCTTATTGGGAAATTTTGATTTTAGATGGACAATAAATTCGTCAAGATTCTTAACACTATCCAGCCTGTAAAGGTTTGCATTGAATGTGAGAGATCCCAATGGTTTACCGATAAACGAATTGCTCTCTTTGATTTGGGTTCCTTTTGCGAGCAGACCATCAATTTGTTTTTGCTTTAATATTGACTCATTTAATTCTCTGCTTGCAATATTTCTGCACCATTTAGTCTGCATCGTTTTTATTATCTCAGGATATGTTTTACCAAACTCAATTTTCCCCTTCGCAAGCAAGAATGTTTTTAAAATATCGGACTTTGGTGGCGTATAAAGGCTATCAATTAAATGCAAAAGATTACTGGTATTTATTTTTACTATGTCGCCAAGAAACAGTTCTTGTTTTTTCTTATTGATCTCTTTTAATGCTTCCTTCTTTTGAGCTTCCGGCACCTGTGAATAATATTTCAAGGAATCAAGGACAGCTCGCTGTTCCGGACCGTAGTTTATATAATTGCTGTACAATTGTTCATCCATGTTTACCCTGGGGTTATCATTTTTTAAAATGAGATAATTAAAAAAATAATTATAAAAAAGTAGTCCATTGTTACTTGAAAAATAGGGGGAGAAAGAATCTATTTTTTTAAATAAACTATCAGGCATTTTATCACCCCAGTAAGCCATGCACAGTCCACCGTAATATTCAGCGGTGAGATTATTATGTATGGCCCATTTGAAATTTGGATAGTACTTTATAAATTCATCGTCAATGGCGTTGATTGCTTGATAGATGGAGTCGAATTTGGAAAGAAACTCGTCCTCACCGTACTGCCTTCTCGTCCTCGATACTGCATAAAACTGGTCGCTCAATCCATTTCTAATATCTTGCTTGTAAATTGTGTGTTTGTTCATGACCCTATTCAATTCACCATCGACATCAGAATATTCCACTCCATCATCGATCATATAAAATCTTTCATCATTCTTTATTTTACGGGCATCGATGGTTACAATCAGGCCTTCATTAACATAAAGTCCCGCATATAAGTAATGATCAATATCCAGCCAAACCTGTTGATAGGGCAAGCGGTCATCTAAGACAATTTTCAGAAAACCGTTCTTGTCAAATTGATAAAACTTGTTTGATTGGAAAACCGAACCGAACCTAACAAAACTGCACTTAACCTGGACTTTCGTAATCGTGTCAGGTGCATTAATAATTTTAATGGTCAGTATAGCGGGACGCTTTTTTTGTAAATACCCATCCATTGCCGGGTCTGCGATCGTTAATGGCTCGGCATACTTTTGTTGCGCATCTACGCATATGCTGAAAGTCAGAAAGAAGAAAAAAAGAGATCGCATAATTACTGTGATATTTTTTATTGCGTTTTGCTGTATCTGAAAAGTTTCCTAAGAACGATCATAGCAGAAACCAATCTTTTATAGGCAACTTGCAGATTAATTTTCGTCATCAAAGTTAGTTAATCTTAGCCTTCTGTCCGCACGGGGTCTTCGCAAGAAAGATTTCGAAAATGTCTAGTCCTGAAATAGGTTTACAGAATTTGTAAATCTAAAAAAGGACAAAATGGAACATCAATCAGAAAATGTCTCTTTAATTTGGGCATCTACCCGGAAACTGATTAAATTACCTACAAAATTGAAAGATCAATGAGGAAAATTAGGATTATTTTTTTTATATTATTATTGTCATCGTGCACTGAGAATGACAAACAGTTCGATGCAAAAAAATGTTTATCATGCAATTTTTACTTAGCAAAAAAAACTGAGAGTGTTTTTGCTGTCTTATTTCAACACGCTGGGTCAGAAAAGTATGAAATTGTTATAGACACTGTAAAAAAAATAAGTTGGAGGAATTGCTACATAATTTCTGAATTAAGGGATAAATTTCTTCTAATAAATTTTGATAAGGGAAAAATTAACAAACACTTATTTCCTTCTCAAGATTCCCTGGAAAAACACCTTTTGAGAAATAATGCTTCCTTTAGTATTAGATTATCTTCAGCAGAAAGTATTTATAACATGTTACTTCCACTTGCGGTATGTGAATAAATATATGATTTCAGTTATCCCCGGGTCTTCGCAAGAAAGATTTCAAAAAAATAATACTGCTGCTGCGAAACTCCGGACGAACAGAACATATTTTCGTCAGGCATTAGTTATAAGAATTTTATCCGGATCAGTTTTGGCAAACCCTGGAATAATGATGTGGATTATGCCCTGATGATGTTGGGTAGGCTGGTGAAAAAAATGCTTTAAAGCCATTTACCTCTGTCCGCCCGGGGTATTCGCAAGCAAGATTTCGAAAAAATAATACTGTTACTGCGAGACACCGGATGAACAGAAGACTAATACAAGGCAATATGCGAAGAGGCAGATGACCTGGTTCAGGAAGGATAAAGAGATGAAATGGTTTCAACCTTCGGATATTGAAGGGATGATTGATTTTATTTAACTTATCACATTAACTTTAAGTTCCGGGCCCATCACAAGTTTTATTGATTGTTAAAATAAATTTATGGGATCTTCATATTTCGCTGCTAAGTATAAGAATTCAGCAAGAAAAATTACTGCAATTATACTTATAGTAATAATTGTTGCAGTTTTGATTAGAATTATTTTTCCAAACTTCAACAATGAAAGTCGACCATCTCAAGGGCCTAGTGATTATAAAAAGAGTGACTCATTGGATACTAGGTGAAATTCAGTCCGTACGAGGTTTTAGCCATAATTATCTTCAAATTGCTATCCTAAATTCTTTCTACTTCACCACAATCTCATCCGTAAATATCCACGCATCGCCATTTACGCCACGCCATGCAGGCAGTTTACCAATATTTTTTTCGATCCGCCCGGGGACTTCACAAGAAAGATTTCGAAAAAATAATACTGCTGCTGCGAGACCTGGACGAACAGAAAGAATGATTTACTTTTTTGTTCCAGTTGAAACTGATTATTAATTAAATTTGGAACAAGACACTACGCCAACCGAATATAACATCAACTACATTAACTTTACCCACCGACGGTTTGGGCTGAAGAATCATAGAATATCAGCACAGCAGAAAGCCCTAGCCGTTGTAGGCAATACAGCAAGACACTTTCTAATTGAGGAGTTATGACGTTTACACCTGATATGCTTCACAAAATATAAACAGAAAAATGCGGCGAACGTACATTTTTACACATTGGGCTTTGACACTCTTAATAGCTCCATTTACCTCACAAGCTATAGAATATATTTTTGGGACAAACCCTCATGAAATAGTTGGATTATTAGAAGTTTATCCAATAACACTACTTTTTAGTATCGCATTTTCTATTCCAACCTTTTTAATTTATCTGATCTGTTTTTATTTTTTATCAAAGCAGGACATAAATTTTTGGGGTTCGAAATTTATCTTAATCGCGGTTACGGTTTTAGGGATATTCATCACTCAAGCAATTATTAAAGGAAGCATGAGCCAAGACATAATAATTGCATATTCTGTTACAGCCATTTTTGTTGGGCTCATATTGAAGTTGAAAGAAGCTAAAACAAAACCTCAAGACAATCGCATTACGACATGAATTACTGCCTACAACAAGGGATTTTCTGCAATGCTGGCTGAAGAATATAAACTTTCTGTCCACCCGAGGTCTTCGCTAGAAAGATTTCGGAAAAATAATACTGCTGCTGCTGCGAGGCCCCGGACGAACAGAAAGAATGATTTGCTTTTTTGTTCCAGTTTAAACTGATTATTAATTAAATTTGGAACAAGAGACAACGCCAAGCGGCGAGTTGTATGCAAATATATTGACACCTCAAAATGCTAAGACACCGTATAAATATTGGAGCTTTGACAGTTTTCTTTTTTGCATTTGGTTTATTGACTGTTGTATCATTCTTTGGTGCTTGGGCATATGACGAAGGAACCATGAACAGTTCTATCCTTGCTTCTCTTTTTAAAGTATTTCGTTTTCCGACACACACATTATTTTGGGATTTTTTCAATCAGACGACAGCAACTTTCTATTCAGGACTATTATTGAACGTCGTCTTTTATGCTTTTTTGACCGAACGTTTCTCTTCATTCATAAAAGGACGAAAAGGAGATGGCTAAATTTTTAAATTCAGCTTTATTAATACTGACACTTTATTCTTGCCAGACCCATCAAATGTTTGACAAAAAGAAATGGGCGGAAGTTGGGGACCTAATGACTTTCCCAAAAAGAAAATCAATGGTTGACGACTTAACTAAGAACATCCCTTTGAAAGGAAAAAGTTATCAGGACATAATTTCATTACTCGGACAACCACAACATTCCTTGGACAGTACGATGAACATTGGATATAAAATTGACGAAGATTATGGTAACGACATTGACCCAATTTATACCCAAACTCTACTGTTACATTTTGACAAAGACTCTACTGTAAACTCTTTTGAAGTTAAGGAATGGAAAAAATAATCGGTTTCCATCAAAAATAAAAAAGGGCCACACATCGCAGCCCTTTTCGAATTTATAAAACTTCTGTCCGCCCGGGGTCTTCGCAAGAAAGATTTCGAAAAAATAATACTGCTGCTGCGAGCCCCGGATGAACAGAAAGAATGATTTGCTTTTTTGTTCCAGTTTAAACTGATTATTAATTAAATTTGGAACAAAACATTACACAAAGCGGCGAGTTGTAGGCTACTTATTAGAAACTTTAAAAAATCCGAGCCAGTATAATGCAAAAATATCTTCTGCTTATCGTTATTATTATTATTGGCTACCTTGCTTATAACTATTTCTACCACAAGAGTAATCTCGTTTTAAAGGAAAGTAATTTTTCAGGAGTGGATGAAATTGACACTTTGGAAGCTTATCCAGACAAAGGCTTGTACATCTTAGGGCTTGTTAGACACAAAGCATTAGGTCATTTTTCTTACGACTTAGGTATTACAAAGCAAGATATTTCAAACCCAAAACATTCTGTAAAGTATGAAATCGAAAATACAAATAAAGCGTTTAGACTTTCTAAAGATTACATAGCGTTTATAAAATCATTTGGTGTTACCAACTATGGATGGTTCTACATTAAAGCTGGAAAGATTATGCCTATACTTCCTTCAATTGAAAAATTCGAAGACAGCATTAAAACAAATGTATTTAAGGACGTTTTTATAAAAGACAAAAATGGATACATAAATCTGTATGTTAAAGGAAAAATAATTAAGACATACAATTACGGAAATTTAATTCTAAAAGATAGTATTACAAATTTTGACAGTCTTGAATATAAGTTGTACAAAATAACTAACAACAAGCTAGTTACAATATCCTCTGATGTGGATGATCTATTTCAACAAAAAGAAGGCACTTTTTTTATTCCTCTACCTGGACACGGTGTAATCAACAAATATAATAAGGGAGAGATATTAGATTACATCGACTCAGTTTTTACTTTAGGTCATCTGCCTAAAAAAATAACGTTTAAGTCAAATTAGTATCGCTGCTTTCCAATAGCAGCGCACAACATAGTATTCTGTCAGAACGAGGTTTTCGCAAGAAAGATTTCGAAAAAATGATACTGCTGCTGCGGGACCTTGAAAAATCATTCCTTTATCATTTTTTTGCTTCGCAAGTTGTTTAAAAAATCAATAAACTGTTGGTCGGACATTTCCATCCTAAAAAAATCTACTACTAGATCTTTCTCGCATCCGGCAAATAATTTATTCTTTGTTATAAGGGCATGCTTTAATATATCATTCTCGGTTTTTGAAATAAATAATTCTTTTCGATTCGTATTGTATAAATCAATTAAGCTATCAGTTCTATTAAATTGTACGACTTTGTTATTTACAACCCATACCATTTGATCAAAACCGATGCTTTTCTGATTATTTAAATAAATTTTATTCACGTAATCAATATCACTTCTATATGAAATCAGGTGTGCAAAGAAAACCGACTTCATTCTCCCTTTTTTGATGTTTTCTTTTAATAAAGAATCCAGAAATTTATAACCCCAGCGGCGAGCATGTAATGCAATTAAATAAATATATTCTTGGGTTTTATACCCAAATTCCCTCTCAGTATAATTTGTTTTATGTAATAGACGATATAGTTTCATCAGGTTTATGCTGTCAAGTACTTTAAACCTGATTTTACAAGTATCCGTCATGTTATTTCTGCATTCCCGCCGAGCCTTTTGATCAATAAGAATAACAGAATCAATTATTTTTTCAAAATCCGTTTTCTGCCTTTCCTTCCTATAAGCTAAAATTTCCTGTTGCATAGAAGGTTTACAGAAGCCAATTATTGTTGGATCGTTTTTGATGCTATTGGCAACTTCGGGTAAAGCAATTATTATAGCCCAAAATTTTTTAATATATGAATCATTCCCTGATAATAACCCTGCTTTAAAAGCATTTCGTAGATCGGCATAAAAAGCAAAGCCTGTTTTAAATGCTTTACTATATTCCTTACAGGATAATGCAAACTCGTTATGAAATAAATATTCTTCAGCCTTGAATGTAATCAAGTAATACTTTTCAATACTTTTTGAATTTCCAATTACAGGTGCAATAAAAAAGATTAATATCAACAGAACTTTCATCATAACTATTTTTCAGGACTAGACAAACATAAAGTATCTGGTGGCGAGACCTCGGGACTTAAAGTTACTGCATCACATCATATTATATGTTTTAACCTTTCATATTTTTAACTCCTCGTTGTCCCACAACAAGTTTTCTTAGATTTGATTGCCGTCTATTGTGAAGACCCCGGGCGGACTGCAATGCTTTAAAGACATTTACCCGACACCAATCCAATATTTTCACATTTTACATCCCGGATTTTCCTACCTTTCATACTCTAAAATTAACGCCATGTTTTACCAAAAACTATTTACCGCCTTGTTATTATTCGTAGCAGTAACAACACAGGCCCAGCAAAAATTTACCTATACACCAGAAAAACCCAAACCGGGTGATGTTATTACTTTCACTTACGAACCCGCAGGTGATATTGCCAATACCATCAAACCGGTTGAGGGTATTGTTTACCAAAATGGCATGGCTAAAAGAACAGCCGATGATATTGTACTACAGAAGTCGGCAGGCAAGTATTCAGGCTCATTTACGATTGATACAGGCATGCATTTTATTTATTTGTCCTTTAGTGCTGATAAAAAATTTGATAATAATTTTAATGACGGCTATACCATCATTTTGTATAATGATGATAAACCCCGTGATGGAGCGTACATGGCTCTTAGCGGCTTTTACCAATATTGGGGTCGCCAGTTAGGTGTGGACCGGAATAATGAAAAAGCATTGGCTGCAATGGAGAAAGAATTTGAACTCTATCCTGATAATAAGAAAAAATACCTCATCAGCTATGTAAGTACGCTAGCTGCGATTAAAAAAGATGATGCGCCTAAGATCGTTCAGAAAGAAATTGAATCATTGTTAAAAGCAGGTTTAAAAGAAGAAACTGATTATTCAAATCTTGAAAGTCTTTACCAACTGGCCAAATCACCAGAACAGATGAAGTTTGTTAGTTCTGTTAAAAAAGAAAAATTCCCGAATGGTAAATGGGTGGTTAATGAAACCCTGAATAAATTCTACCAGGAGCAGGATATAGAAAAGAAAAAAATATTGCTTGCTGAGATCAGCAACAAGATCGAGACAGATGAAAACTGGAAATATCTTAAACCCAATCTCCCGAATATAAAAGCTCAAATTGCTTATGCATACCTGGCTAAAAAAGACTGGCCAAATTTCAAACAGGCAGTAGCAGATGCTAACATCGAAGACAAAGCACAGCTAGCTTCGTTATACAACAGTGCCGCATGGGAAATGCAAAAGACAAGCGATAATCTTCCATTAGCTGAAGAATTTTCAAAATTTGCTACCAATTATTATAAGGAGCAATGGAAAAATCCAACTGCTAAGAAACCGGATAATATGACTCAAAAGCAATGGACAGAAAATAATAAATACATGTATGCCATGTTTGCGGATACTTATGGTATGGTCATGTACAGAATGGGTGAACACAAAAAAGGATTCCCTTATGCTAAAGATGCTGCAATTGTAGTGAATAACGGAAAAGATGCAGACCAGAATAACACGTATGCATTGCTGGCAGAAAAAGTGTTGCCTAAAAAACAATACGTAAAAGAAATAGAACAGTTCGTGATGGATGCCAAATCCACCAGCGAAATGAAAGATATCCTGAAAAGAGCTTATGTAAAAGATAAAAAAACAGAAGCAGGTTTCGATGAATATATTACTAATCTCCAGAAGTCGGCAACAGAAACAATGCTGGCGGAGTTAAGAAAAACAATCCTGAATGAAAAAGCTCCTGTATTTGCACTGGTTGACCTGAATGGCAAAAAAGTAAATCTTGGGGAGTTGAAAGATAAAGTAGTTGTTGTTGATTTCTGGGCTACCTGGTGCGGACCTTGTAAAGCTAGTTTCCCCGGAATGCAGAAAATGGTAAACAAATACAAAGACGATCCCAATGTAAAATTTGTTTTTATTGATACCTGGGAAAATGGCGACAACAAAGAGAAATTAGTATCTGAGTTTATCAATACCAATAAATACTCTTTTCATGTGCTGATGGACAATGATAGTAAAGTTGTAGCTGATTTTAAAGTAGATGGTATCCCTACCAAGTTTGTAATTGATAAAAAAGGGATGATACGTTTTAAAGCTGTTGGCTTTGATGGCAGCGACGATAAATTAATGACTGAATTGACTGCTATGATCGAAATGGCATCGAAAGAATCAGCACCTAAAGCTTTTTAATTTCATATAAACACTAGCCAAAAGTAAAAGCCCCGTTTTGTAACGGGGCTTTCTTATTTAATTTAATGCTTTACGTAATGCTTTTACCTCTTCAGGGTCAATATAATTATTTGTATAGCTTTCTTCGGAAGTTTTAAAACCCGGATGAATAAACTGCATTGGGCTTTTTATTTTATCCCGCAATGAAGAATGAAATTCAGTGCAACCTGTTTTCTCAGCCAGCAGTTTGATATTTTCTTTTCTAACCCCGCTTCCCGGCATAATGATAATTCTGCTATCTGAAACCTTGTTAAGTTCTGCGATCAACTCAACAGCCTGGCTGTCTATTATTGACTGTTGACTATTGACTGATACTCGCTGCCCTGATGTAAGAATTCTTTCACATCCAGCGTCAATTAATTCTTCCAATGCGACAAAAGGATCTTTACAACGATCAAATGCACGATGAAATGTTACGCCTAATGGATAAGCCAGTTCTATCAACTCCGTAGTTCTTGTAATATCAATTGTTCCATCCATATTCAATAAACCGATCACTACCCCATCACAACCCAGTTCTTTGCACAGTCTCACATCATTCTTCATTATTTCAAACTCATCTTTTGTATATAGAAAATCGCCGCCTCTTGGCCGGATGATCGGATAAATAAGCAGATCAAATGCCTCACGGCTTTTTTTAATCAGAGCATAAGATGGAGTTGTACCGCCTTCAGCGAGATTAGCACAGAGTTCAATTCGATGAGCCTCACCTTCAACAGCAGCTTTTGTAGTTGCAAAATCGGATGTTGCTATTTCGATAATGTAATTCATAGTTGTGAATGGTGAATGGTGAATGGTGAATAGTCAATGGAGTCAATGGTGAATAACGAAGATAACTACTATTCAAGATTGCTTATTGCCAATTGACCATTGCCCATTGCCCATTCACCATTGCCCATTCACTATGAAAACCAGCTTTTAGATTTTACCAGTTTATCAACTGTATTTGTTTTAAGTGCATAGCTGAAACCCGGATGAATAGAAAATCCGCCAACAATCCCTTTTTTATTTACAGCCAGGAAACAAACCTGTATATCTTTTACCTTATCTTTTTTGATCTTCACTATTCTTTCAATTACTTTTTTACAGGCAGCCTCAGGTGATAAACCCTGCCGCATCAGTTCAACAACAGAATGCGAACCCGCAACTCGTATCACATCTTCACCTTGTCCTGTTGATGTGCAGGCGCCAACTTCATTATCTACAAACAAACCGGCGCCAATAATTGGTGAATCGCCTAACCTGCCACGCATTTTAAAACCAGCGCCGCTTGTAGTGCA